>JACQTL010000126.1 GCA_016210805.1 Actinomycetota bacterium
GCCTCGAGGTCGAGCCGGGCCCGGGGGGTGGGCTGGAGCAGCGCGTAGCGTTCCAGGCGGATCCCCAGGGCGAGCCCCGTCCTCGTGGACACCATCAGCTCGTGGGCCCCGACCAGCTCGTCGGGGAGCACCGCGGCGATCCGGATCCGGAGGTCGCCGAACGCGAGGACGGCTCCCGGGCCCAGCCCCCGGAGCTCGGCCGACATCGTCCCCAGCACGCCCTCCCCGTCGGCCAGGGCGCCCACCACGGACCGCTCGGCGGGGGGCAGGAACGGCGCGTACCGCCCGGGGGGCACGGCGGCCACCTCGAGGGGGATGGCCAGGCCCGCGGGCGGGCGGTCCACCAGCTCGCCGTCGGCGCTCCACGAGGCGGTCATCCACCCCACCCCGCTTCGCACCGTCACGGCCCGGCGGATGCCCGCAACGTCGTCCAGGGCCTCGGAGAACGACCCGGGCATCCCCCCGGGCACCCAGGCCAGGAACGTCTCCGGCTCGGCCGGAGCGACCGGCACCGCCACGCCGTCGCCGGGCGGCGGGATGCCGGCAGCCTCTCCGGGGAGCGTGGGGGTGGCGGGGGACGACAGGGCCATCGTGAGGACGGCTCCCCCCACGAAGCCGGCCACCAGCGCACCCAGCGTGGCCGCGCCCCGCCCCAGGCGCCTCCCGGGCCTCACGCCGGGCCTCACGCCGGGCCTCCATCGGAGCCGGCCGGGCGGAGGGAGGCGGCCACGGCCAGGAGGTCGTCGAGCTCGAAGCCCGGCCCCGACAGCGACCGGTACACGCCGCCGCTCACCCATTCCAGGAGGGCCCGGTCCGGGGTCCATCGTCCCACCGACCGGCCCACGGCCACCGTGAACTGCTCGGCGCCGGACACGGGGGGCAGGTCGGAGGCCGGCTCGAGGTGGAGGCGGATCCCCTCCGGCGTCCCCCGGTCGGCGCCCTGGAGGTAGACGGTCACCCCGGCCACACCGCCCACCTCCACGATCTCGGCGCTCACCGCCCCGAACCCGGGCGGGAGGGCCGAGGGGAGCTCCAGCGGGAACGGGAGGAGCCGGGCGGCCTCCTCCAGGCTCACCCTCCGGGCGGCCACGGAACGGTCCTCGCTCTCCCGGACCCGCCACGACTCCGGCAGCTCGCCGCCCCGCACGGGGAGCGACGCGGCCACCTCGAGCAGCGCCTCCCTCGACAGGTTGGTCTCCAGGTACAGGTCCACCCCGTCGGCGTGGATCGAGACGCGCCGGCCGTGGAGGCCGGTGGCCGGCTCGTAGAAAGCCACCCCCCCGCCGGGGAGCTCCACCCGCTCGGCCTGGACCCCCACGGCCCCGAAGGGCTCGTCGCCCGCCCACGACCGGGACTCCCGGACCTTGAGCCACGAGAGCCCCCGGGCGAAGGCCAGCACGACCTCGTCGGGGGATCCGCCCGCGCCGGAGGGCACCACGCCGCGGTAGGGGAGGAGGCCGGCCGTGTCCACCGGGAGCACGGGGTCGCGGCCGAACCGCCGGACGGCCTCCGCGAAGGGCAGGCTCACGCCCCCGGCCGCGGGCCCGCCGTCGGCCACCTCGGGGATGCTGAACACCGTCGGGTCGGCGGGCGAGGTATCGAGCGAGAGGACCGTGGCCGAGAACACCGCCCGGGCCGGATCCTCCTCGGGGAGGCCGAACCGGAACCCCCAGGCCCGGCGCTCGGCCCCGGGGGCCGGGAACACCCTGTACTGAAGCGGGAACCACGAGGAGGGGTCGAGCCACACCACGACCCGGTCGTCCGGGTGGAACGGGCGCCAGGTGCCGCCCTCCCGGAGGACGGCCAGGAGCGCCTCGGCGTCGCGGTGGGCCAGCTCCACGCGGAGGGCCTCCCGGGACCCGACCCGGCCGGGACCCAGCACCGACACCCGGGCCGGGTCGGCCAGGGTGACCAGGGGCAGCACCGCGTCGGCCAGCACGCCGGCGGCGCCGGAGAACGGCGCCCGGCCCCGGGCCGCCTCGACCCGCCGTTCCAGCGGGCAGTCCGGGAAGGCCACCACCGGGCAGGGCGGCGGGAGGGAGGCGTACGAGCGCGGGCCGTCCACCACGATCGTGAGGTCGTTCCTGGGCCACCCCGCTCCCGGGTAGGCCGTGTGGTCGGCCACCTGGAGGCGGAACCGCTCAGGCTCGGAGAACCACACGCCCACGGTGAACTCCCGGACCGGCACGTCGGGGTGGAAGTGGGACTCCGTGACGGCGTAGGTCGCCCGGAAGGAGGAGAGCGAGGCGGCGGCCCGGGCCACCCCCTCCGAGACTTCGGCGGCGGAGGCCACCCGCAGGCCCCCGCCCTCCCGGTCACCGCCGGGCAGGAGCCCCCGCCCGGCCACCACGGAGCCGACGATGGCCCCGACCAGGGCCGCCGCGGCGAGCCTGGCCAGCCGGGGGCGGAGACGGCGCTGCGGGCGGACGCCCTCGGCGGGCGGCGGCCCTCCCCGAGCGGGGACGTCCTCCGGGGAGACCTCCCCGACGTCTTCCCGGGCCTCCGCCCTGACCCTGACCATGATCGCGCCGACCAGGTCGGGGACCGCGGGGACGACCTCGAACCGGACCGCCTCCCGGACCCGCCGGGCCCGCCGAGCCCAGGCCGAGCACTCCGGGCACTCCCCGAGGTGGCGGTCGAGGCCGGCGGCGTCCTCCTCGGGCAGCCGCTCACCGTCCATCCGGAGCGAGACGAGCCGGCGAGCCTCGCTATGGTCCACCGGGACCTCCGTCCCCGGCACCGGCCTCGTCCTCGCCCGGCCCGGCGCCGCCGCCGGCCTCCTCCTGGTCGGACAGGGCCCGGACCAGGGCCAGCCGGGCCCTGTGCATCCGGCTCTTCACCGTCCCCACGGGCAGGCGCAGCACGTCGGCGGCCTCCCGGTAGGACAGGCCGAACACCTCGATCAGGAGGAACGGCTGGCGGTGGTCCTCGACCAGGCCGCCTATGGCCTCGTCCAGCTCGGCCCTGGCCGCGGGATCGGTGGCCGGCGGGCCGGGCGCGGGCTGGCGGGCCCGCTGGGAGGCCTGCCGGCGGAGGGCGTCCATCCCGCAGTTGCGGACGATCCGGAGCAGCCAGCTCGTGAACCTGGCCTCCCCCCGGAAGCTGCCCAGGAACCGGTACGCCCGGAGGAAGGCCTCCTGGGTGACGTCCTCGGCCATCACGCGGTCGCGGGTCAGGTGATAGGCGAACCGCCACACGTCGCCCTGGTACGCGCGGACCAGGTCCTCGAAGGCGAGGACGTCGCCCGCCCGGGCCCGGGCCAGGACGCGGGGGTCGGGATCCTGCATGCGCCGTCCGCTCTCCCGCCGGCGCTCAGGCCGGCGGCCCAAGCGTAGCCCCGGGCCCCCGGGCCGGGAACCCGCCGCTCGCAGTCGACGCCGCGCACCCGTCCGTCACGCCCAAGAGACCCCATCCGGGGCGCCTGGGTTCCCGAGCGGCCGCCCGGCCTGGGCCGGGCGGCGAGTGGCCCCGAGCGGGTGCGCTAGCCCGGGCCGACCGAGTCCCGCGGCGGGCTGCCCTTGCCCGCGGGGTGGGCGGTCCGGCCGGAACGGTCCTCCAGGCGGGCCACCAGGCGCTCGGCCCGGTCGGCGGCCTCCTCGGCGAGCCCCAGGGACAGGGCCCCGGTTATGGCCAGGATCTCGGTCTCCACCAGGGCGTCCCGCCGCCGGGCCGCCTTGACCTCCTCGAGCAGGGGGTCGAGGCGGGACACGATCGCGTCCAGCCTGGCCACCGGGTCGTCGTCGGAGGCCCGGACGGAGGGAGGGCCCAGCTCGCCGCCACGGTCCTGACGGCGGAGCCAGCCGGCGAGGTCGATCACGGTTCCCATGGCAGAACAAGCGTAGCGCGAGGGTCTGACATCGTTGTGATTTCCGCCCGGGAAACCTGGCCGGCGGCCTCCGGGCGCCGCACGGGGTTCCCGCGGACGGAACGGCCCCTCGGGGGGCCATAGAATCGCAGGCGTGGAGGGGACGACCGCGCTCGTGGAGCTGCTCGCCGCGATGACCTACGGGGAGCGGAGGGCGGCCGCCCGGGCCAGGGACAACGCGCGGTTCGCGCCGGACGAGCGCCGGCGCCTCGAGCAGCTCTCGGTGGCCGCCCGCGAGGAGCAGAACTGGCGCCTGGTCGAGGCCCGGCTCCTCGAGCTGGGCTCGATGGACATGGCCACCGAGTGGGCCCCGTTCTTCGACGCGTTCTTCGAGCGGACGGAGCCGGGGGACTGGGTCCAGGCCCAGGCCTGGCACTACATCGGCGACTCGCTGGTCTCGGACTTCGCCGAGGTCCTGGTCGGCGTGGTCGACCCGGTGTCGGCTGAGGTCCTCCGCCGCTCGCTGGGGGACCGGGAGGCCCAGGAGGCCTTCGCCCTGGACGAGCTGACCCGGGCCATGGAGGAGGACCCGGGGATCCGGGAGGGCGTGGCCCACTACGCCAGGGGGATCGCCGGGGAAGCCCTCAACCAGACCCGCCGGGCCCTGGCCAGGACCCGGATGCTGAAGGAGCTCCTGGGCGGCGAGGAGGGCGAGAAGCGGGTGATCCTCGACCTGCTCGACCGCCACCGGGCCCGCCTGGACCGCCTGCGCATCGACCGGATCGAGGTCGAGAGCTTCGACGATCTCGACGAGTAGGGCTGGTTCCACCGGGCCAGCCGTCGCCCCCACGGCCCATCTCCCGCATCCCCCGGCCGGGGCCTCCGTCGGTCGCCCGGGGTCGGCTCCAGAATCCGCCGCCCTGGCGATTGTGGGAGGCGGCCTCCGCCCCTAGTCTTCCCCTCGCCGGCCGGGCCCGCCCCGAACGGCCGACATCGGTGCCCCGGCCGTCCCGAGCGGGCCGGCCGGCGATCCTCTCCCTCCCTTCCCGTCTTCCCCTGCTGTGTGACGTGCCCGGGCGCCCGTGGCCCGGGAGCGCGAGGAGCGTGGAGGCGCGGGTGGACGAGGTCGTTCGCGTGGTGCTGGGGATCGAGCCCCCGGAGCTCGCCGTGGAGGTCATGGACTTCCTTGACCGGACCGGCCGGGCCCGGGTCGTGGCGGCGGTGGGAGACGGGCCGTCGCTCCACCGGGTGGTCCGGCGGGAGGGGCCGGACGCGGTCGTGGCCCTCCCCTCGATCGTGGGAGCCGGCGCGGCGGCGCTGGACGGGAGCTCCTACCTGGCCGTCGACACCCGGGAGAGCGTGAGGAGCCTCCGCGAGGCCATCGGGGCGGGGGCCCGCGGGTACTTCGTGTGGCCGGACGACCGGGAGGCCCTGGCCGCCGCGGCGGCCCGGCTGATGCCGGCGCGGGCCCGGGCCGCCGGGGAGCGACGGGCGGCGCCGATCGCCGTCCTCGGCGCTCGGGGCGGGGCCGGGGCCACCTTCCTGGCCACCCACCTGGCCCAGGCCCTGGCCCGCGAGGGGCGACGGGTCGTGCTGGTGGACGGGGAGCCGCTGTTCGGCGACCTGACCCCGGCCCTCGGCGCACCCTTCGACCCGGCCCCCCGTACGGCGGCCGACCTCGTTCCCGTGATCGACGAGCTCACGCCCCGGCACCTCGAGGAGGCCCTGTGGACCCACCCGGCCGGGTTCCGGGCCCTCCTCGCCCCGCCCGAGCCGGGTCTCGCCGCGGCCCTCGGCCCGCAGGAGTACGGGGCGGTCTTGGTGGGGCTCGCCGGGCTGGCCGACGTCCTGGTCGTCCACGCCGGCCGGTGCCTGGACGACCGGTCCCGGGCCCTCCTGGAGAGGGCCGACCGCATCGCCATCGTCCTCACGCTGGACGTGGGGGCTTTCCGGGGCGCTCGCCGGGCCCTGGAGGTCCTGGCCGCCCACGGGCTCGAGGAGAGATGCGACCTGGTGGTCAACAGGTACGCCAGGGGCGAGATCGTGCCGCGCGACGTCGAGGCTGCCCTCGGCCGTCCGGCCGCGGCCGTGATCCGGCGGGACCGGGGGGCGGCCAGGGCCCAGGACCACGGCAGCCTCCTCCCGGTCCGGGGGGCCACCGGCCGGTCGGTGGCCCGCCTGGCCTCCCGGCTGGTGGAGCGTTCCGGGGGTGGCGAGTGAGCGCGCTCCGGGGGCACCCGGGCGGGCCGGCCACCGGGCCGGCGACCGGCCCGGGCGACGGGCTGGCGGCGGTGCGGCGGCGGCTCCACCGGCGGCTGCTCGAGCAGGTCGGATCCATGGGACTCGAGCTGGTCGGGGGGCCCGAGCGCCGGCTGCGGGTCCGGGAGCGGGCCATGTCCATCCTGCGGGCGGAGGGGCACATCCTTCCC
>JACQTL010000143.1 GCA_016210805.1 Actinomycetota bacterium
GCCCACGCCGGGGTCACGGTCCGCCGCCCCTTCGGAGACCTCGACCTGTGGGAGTACGTGCTCTCGCTGCCGGCCGAGACGAAGTTCCCCGACGCCAGGCGGAAGGGGCTCCTCCGCCGCGTCGTCAGGGGACTGCTCCCCGACGAGATCGTCGAGCGCGAGGACAAGACCGTCTTCGACGAGTACAACCTGGCCTCGCCCCAGTACCCCACCCTCCGGGAGCTCCTTCTCACTCCGGATATCCGGATATCCGGAGTGGACTACGCGGTAGTGGCCGACCGGCTGGCCGCCGAGGACATGGCCCTCCCCGAGCTCCGCTGGGCCCGTGACCTGGCCCGGGTCCACGCCTTCCTGGAGGCGCCTTGACCGTCGCGGGGACCTGCTTCGGGTTCGAGGTCCGGTCTTGCATCGAGCTCAACTACCTCCGCTCCGGGGGTGGAACCCCGCTGGCCGTTGACGTGGCCGAGGGCGAGCCCCCGACCCCAGCCGGGGAGCCGGTCCTGTCCTGGGATCCGCCCGAGCACCCCTTCCGGGCCCGCCTGCACCGCGACGGGCGCCGGTTCGTCCTGTGGGTGGGAGGGAGCGGCTGGTTCGCGGTCGATCCGGACGAGGGCAGGATCGCGGTCCCCTCCGCCGAGGAGCCCGTTCGCCGGGAGGAGCGGCTCTGGGGGATCCCCGCCCTGCTCTCTTTCCTCCCCAGGGGCGACCTCCCCTTGCACGCCGCGGCGGTCGAGGTGGAGGGCGGCGCACTGCTCCTGGCCGGGCCACGGCGGTTCGGGAAGACCACCCTGGCCGCCGGGTTCGTCGCGGGGGGCCACCGGCTCCTGGGGGAGGACCTGGCCTGCCTCCGGCTGGGAACCGACCCCGCCGTGGTCCCCGGGCCGGCCATGCTGCGCCTCCGCCACGACGTCGCCCGGCGGGTGGCCGTCCCGGGCTCGATCGTGCTCTCGCGCGACCCCGAACGGGTCCACCTTGCCCTGGCCCCGCTGGGGCGGGGCGGCTGCGACCCCGTGCCCCTCCTGGGCGTGGTCCTCCTCGGGGTCGGTGAGGGCGCACCCCGGCTCGAGCGCGTGCCGCCCACGGACGCGATCTCGCTCCTGTGGCCGCTCAGCTTCCGGGTCCCCACCGACGAGGACCGGGCCCGGTCCTTCGCCGGGCTGGCGGAGCTCTCGGCCCGGGTCCCCGTGTGGGACTTCAGGCGGCGGATGACCTACGAGGACCTCCCCGCCGCCGTGGAGACCCTGGCCTCGATCGGCAGCCGGGCCCGTGTCTGAGCGGTCCGCCTCGGCCTCGGTCCGGTCCCTGCCGGCAAAGGCTCGCCTGGCCGGGAGGATCTGGTGGCTTTACCGCGCCATGGCCAGGCGGGCGGTCCGCGAGCCCCTCCCCGGGCTGGTCGCCTCGCTGGCGGAGGGGCGGCCCCCGGCCGGCCGCCGTCTGGACCCCCGGGCCCTGGGGGTCGCCGTGCACCGGGTCCTGGGATCGGGACCCCGGGCTCCGACGTGCCTGGTCCAGTCGCTGGTCCTGTTCCGGCTCCTCCGGGAGCAGGGTGACGAGCCGGTCCTCGTGATCGGGCTGGTCGAGCGCCCGGAGGACCAGGCCGCCCACGCCTGGGTGGAGATCGGCGGCGTCGACGTCGGGCCCCCCCCGGGGAGCCGGGGCCACGACGCCATGGCGAGGTTCCCGTGAGCCGCCCGTCGCGGGCAGTGGCCCGCCTCCTGATCCGGTGCCTGCGGGGAGAGCCCCCCACGGTGGCGGGCGAAGCGGTCCGCCCGGGGGATCTCGCCGGCGTGGCCGAGGCGGCCGCCTACCACCGGGTGAGCGGGCTGGTCCATCGGGCCCTGAGCGCCGCCGGCGGCCGCGTGGCGCTGCCCGGCGACGAGATGCATCGGCTGGAGGCCGCGTATCACGCGGCGGTCCGCGACCACCTCCGGACCCTCGGCGACCTCTCGGCGGCCGGGTCGGCCCTCGACGCGGCGGGGGTCCCCTGGCTCGTGGTCAAGGGGCCGGTCCTCGCGGAGAGGTACTACGGGTCCCCCGGAGAGAGGGCCTACGGCGACGTCGATCTCCTGGTCCCGCGAGGGGCCTTCCCCGATGCCGTGGACGCGCTGGAGGGCGCCGGGATGCCCGTCATCGACCGGAACTGGCGCCTCCTCCGCGCGGAGCTGCGCAGCCAGGTCCACGTCGAGCTCCCTCTGGGCACGCTGGCCGACGTCCACTGGCACCTCGTGGAGCCGGGCCGGGACCCCTTCGAGCTCCCGGTGGAGGCGATGATCGAGAGGTCCCGCCCGGTCTCCCTGGGGGGCCAGGAGGTCCTCACGCTGGACCCCGGCGACACCCTCCTGCACCTGGCCCTCCACGCGGCGCTCTCCGGCGGGCACCGGCTGGTCTGGCTCAAGGACGTCGAGCGGGCGATGGCGTCGGAGCCCCCCGACTGGGACGAGCTCGTTGGGAGGGCCCGGGCCGCCCGGGCGGTCCGACCCCTGGGAGTGATCCTCCGCCGGGTCGCCCGGACCCTGGGTCGGACGGCGCCCCGAGAGGTGATGCGCGGGGTCGAGGGCGGGGCGTTGGCCAAGGCCGTGGGGCGGGCCATCGACCGGTCATCGCCGCCGGAGCGTTCGGCGGGCCGCTGGTCACTCGGCCAGCTCGAGGCGAGGGTGGCGGGTCGGGGGCCGGTCGGGGGAGCGGTCCAGGCCCTACGCCTCGCCGGGAAGATCCGCCCGGACCGCGCGGCCCGGACGTACGGGCACGCGATCCTCCGCCCGGACGGCGACCTCGCCGACCGCCGGGCCTACCTCGACGCCGTCCGCGCCCACCCCCGACCCTGAGCCACCCTCGGCGCGACGCACCTGGCCCCGACCCGGCACCCACCTTCGGAGTGATCGCCTGGGTGCGCCGCGACGCCGCGCCGGACCTCTCACTGGCGCGCTCACGGTCGGGGCCCGGCGCCGGGGGGCACGCTCCGCTCCTTCCCTCGGCTCCGCCTCCGGCTCCGCCTCGGTCAGAGGCCCCCCTCTGCCGGACCCCTCCCGCGCGCCCGGCACCGCCCGTGCGTGGCCGACGCACGGGCACTGTCCCGCGTCCGACGCTCGGGCGGTGCGGGCGCGCCGGCGCTGGCGGGTGGGAGGGTCCCGTGGAGCACGTTGAACGGACCGCCACCTCTGAATCTCGCCCGCCGCCTCCTCAACGTGCGGGAACGGGTTGGGGCCCGTCCGCCATGAAGCCGAGCGCGCTGTGAGGGTGCGACCACCGGGCCGAGGCGTACCTCGGCGATCCCTCCGATGCCCCGACGGACGTGGACGGACCCGGGGCCTGCGGGCAGGCTCCGGGTCCGTTGGCGGGGCATCGCGGCGGAGGGGGAGGGGACCTTCCGTCCGCGGTGCTCGCGCTCGTCGATGTCTCTACTCGTTGAACAGCGCCCCGGGCTCCCACGTGTAGTCCTTGAACTGGGCGCTCCGCTCGGTCTCCGCGATGACCGGGTTGTGGCGGACGTGGTAGATCACGATCTCCGCGTCCTCGTAGTAGACGTCCATGTTGCCGTGGCTGATGCGGTAGGCCTCGGCCCACTCGTGGACGATCTCCATGATGCGGTCCCGCTTCCCGAAGTCCCGGTAGTACTCCTCCGTCGGGCCGATCGGGGGCAGGACGGGCGGGTGGTAGGTCTCCTTCTCCACGAAGATGTAGACGTCCCTGGTGGGGATGGGGATCGTGTAGCCGGGGTTCCTGGCGTCCTCGAGCCGGATGTCCCGGGCGAAGACCCAGAGCTGCACGTGGAACCCGCGGGTCAGGATCCGGTCGTAGTCCTCGGAGGTCCCCACGATCGTGTACGACTTGGCCGGGGCCTCGGCGGCGATGGCCAGGGTCTGGACGGCCGCGGCCTCGTACTCGATCTCCTCGGGCGCGCCGTTCGCGCCGCCCGGGTCGGGGGGCGGATAGGTCTGGGGGAACTGGGCGACGACCATCACCAGGACCAGCACGCCGAGTGCAGCACCGATCAGCTGGCTGCCGACGTGCCGGTTGAGCCGGAGCGGCCGCCCGGCGTCCTCGCTTCCCTCGGCCTCGGGCGGCTCCTCCTCCCCGCCCCTCAGGACC
>JACQTL010000129.1 GCA_016210805.1 Actinomycetota bacterium
CGGCGGTACCGCGTGGCCATGGCCGTCCTGGTGGCGGCGCTCCTCGGCGCGGTGCTGGCCGGGGTGGCGTTCGGCTCGGTGTGGGTCTCGCCGTGGTCCGCGGTCAGGCTGGTGGCCTGGAAGCTCGGGCTGGCCGCCCGGCCCGAGGTCCCCAGGGCGGTGGAGGTGATCCTGTTCGAGCTCCGCCTGCCCAGGGTGGTCCTGGCCGCGGTGGTCGGGGCCGGCCTGGCCGTCTCCGGGGCCGTGTTCCAGGGCCTGTTCCGCAACCCGATGGCCGACCCGGCCATCATCGGCGTGTCCTCAGGCGCGGCGCTGGGCGCGATCGCGGTTATCGTCCTGGGGGGGGCCGGGGCGATCGGTGGGATGGGCGTGCCCCTGGCCGCGTTCGCCGGAGCCCTGGCCACGGCGCTGCTGGTGTACCGGCTGGCCCGGATCGGACCGGCCGTCCAGATCGCGACGCTGCTCCTGGCTGGGATCGCCATCGCCGCGGTGATCTCGAGCGTCATGTCGCTGGTGATGTCCTTCGCCGGGGAGGAGATCCGCTCGATCTACTTCTGGCTGCTCGGGGGGCTGGGGTCCCGGAGCTGGGGGGCGATCGGCGCGGTGGCTCCGCTGATCCTGGTGGGGATCGTGGCGGCCCTCGCCATGACCGGCGACCTCAACCTCATGGTCCTGGGCGAGGAGCGGGCGGTGCAGCTCGGGGTCGACGTGGACAGGCTCAAGCGGGTCGCCCTGGCCGTCGGCGCGCTCCTGGCCGCCGCCGCGGTGTCGGTCTCGGGGGTGATCGGGTTCGTGGGGCTGATGACGCCCCACGTCCTCCGGCTGGTCGTGGGGGCCGACCACCGCCGGCTGATCCCCGCCGTGCTGGTCGGGGGGCCGGCCTTCCTCATCCTGGCCGACCTGGCCTCCCGGGTGGCCCTCGCGCCGGAGGAGCTGCCCGTGGGGGCGGTCACGGCGCTCCTCGGAGGCCCCTTCTTCCTGTGGCTCCTCCGCCGGGAGAGGAGGGGGGCCGGTGCCGTCGCCTGAGCCGGCCCTCGAGGTCCGGGAGGTGGTGGCCGGCTACGGCCGGGCCGAGGTGCTGCGAGGGGTCTCGCTGGAGGTCCGCGCGGGAGAGGTGGTCGGCCTGGTGGGCCCGAACGGCTCGGGCAAGACCACGATCGTCCGGGCCGCCTCCCGGGCGGTCCGGCCCTCGTCCGGGCAGATCCTGGTCCAGGGCAGGGACGTCCACGCCCTGCCGGGCAGGACGGCGGCCCGGCTGGTGTCCGTGGTCCCCCAGGACCTGGCCGCGGTGTTCCCGTTCACCGTCCTCGAGATGGTGCTCATGGGGCGGTCGCCGTACCGCCGCCCATGGGGGAGGGGGAGCGCGGACGACTGGGCCCGGGTCCGGGCGGCCATGGAGGTCGCCCACGTGCAGCACCTCGCCGACCGCCCGATCGGCGAGCTCTCCGGCGGCGAGCGCCAGCGGGTGGTCCTGGCCCAGGCCCTGGCCCAGGACGCGCCGGTCCTCCTGCTCGACGAGCCGACCACCCATCTCGACGTCCGCCACGTCGTGGACCTCCTGGACATCGTCCGGGGCCTGGCCGTCCGGGAGGGGACCGCGGTGCTGGGCGTCTTCCACGACCTGAACCTGGCCGCCGCCGCGGTGGACCGGCTCTACGTCCTGCTGGACGGCCGGGTGGTGGCCCAGGGGCCGGCGGAGTCGGTCCTCACGTCCGCGCTGCTCCGGGAGGTGTACGGGGTCGAGGCCGAGGTCCATCCCGACGCCGTGTCCGGCCGCCCCACGGTGTCCCTCCACCGTCCCGTCCCCACCGCGGCGCCCCTCCCCGGCCGCCCCCGGGCCCACGTGATCGGGGGAGCCGGCCGGGCCGGGCCGCTGCTCCGCTCGCTGGCCGAGCGGGGGTTCGACGTCAGCGTGGGGGTCCTCCACGCTTCGGACGGCGACGAGCAGCTCGCCGCCCGGCTGAACCTGCTCCGCATCACCGTGCCGGCGTTCTCGGAGATCGACCCGGAGAGCGAGGAGGAGTGCCTGGCCCTCGCGGCGGAGGCGACGGTGGTCGTCCTGTGCGACGCGCCGTACGGACCGGGGAACCTGGCCAACCTGCGGATCGCCCTAACAGCCGCGGAGCGGGGGGTCCGGGTCGTGGTCCTCGAGCAGGTCCCCGTGGCCGACCGGGACTTCACCGGGGGAGAGGCGACGGAC
>JACQTL010000130.1 GCA_016210805.1 Actinomycetota bacterium
AGGCCCTCCAGGCCCTCCCCCGACAGGGCGGACACCTCGACCGCACCGGGGAACCTGCCGTCCAGCCGGTCCCGCTCCTCGCCGGAGAGGAGGTCGACCTTGTTGAGGGCCAGGACCTCGGGGATCCCTCCGGCCCCGATCTCGTGGAGGACCTCCCGGACCGCCCTGACCTGGGAGGGCACCTCGGGGGCGGAGGCGTCGGCCACGTGCAGGACCAGGTCGGCCAGGGCCACCTCCTCCAGGGTCGAGCGGAACGCCTCCACCAGGTCGTGGGGCAGCTTGCCGACGAAGCCGACCGTGTCGGAGAGCACCGCCCGCCGGCCCCCGGGCAGGACCACCCGGCGGGTGGTGGGGTCGAGCGTCGCGAAGAGCTGGTCGGCGACCAGCACGTCGGCCGAGGTGAGCGCGTTCATCAGGGTGGACTTGCCGGCGTTCGTGTATCCGGCGATGGCCACCTGGGGAACGCCCGAGGACTCCCTGCGGGCCCGCTTCACGGCCCGGGTCCGGGCCAGGTCGCGGATCTGTCCGCGGAGCCGGGTGATCCGCCGCCGGATGTGCTGGCGGTCCACCTCCAGCTTGGTCTCGCCGGGGCCCCGGGTCCCGATCCCGCCGCCCAGCCGGGACATGGCCTCGCCCCACCCCCGGAGCCGGGGCAGGAGGTAGGAGAGCTGGGCCAGCTCCACCTGGGCCTTGCCCTCCCGGGACCGGGCGTGCAGGGCGAAGATGTCGAGGATCAGCGCGGTCCGGTCGATGACCTTGGCCCCCAGCCGCTCCTCCAGGTTCCGGAGCTGCCCGGGGGTGAGCTCGTCGTCGAAGATCACCGCCTCGGCCCCGGTGGCGTGGACGGCGTGGTGGATCTCCTCGATCTTCCCCCGCCCCACGAAGGTGGAGGGGTCCGGGGTGGCCCGGCTCTGGACCACCCTGGCTACCGGCTCCGCGCCGGCCGAGTCGGCCAGGGCGGCCAGCTCGTCGAGGTCCCCCTCCTCGGCTCCGGGGCCCACCCCCACCAGGACGGCCTTCTCCCTGACCCGGGGCCGCCACGTCGCCGAGAGCGGCGACTCGAGGACGGAACGGCCGGCCCGCCGGGCGGCACCGTCCCCGGCCGGGACGCCGTCCCTCCTCCTCTTTCCGTCGGGGGGCGGCATCAGCGACCGACGGCCTCCGCGATGCGGCCCATGGCCTCCTCCAGCCTGTCGTCGGGGACGGTGAGGGAGATGCGCACGTGGCCCTCCCCGCTCGGCCCGTAGCCCCTCCCCGGAGCGACCACGACGCCCGCCCGGTCCAGCAGGAGGTCGGCGAACCCGGCCGACGACTGCCCGTCGGGGGTGGGTACCCACACGTAGATCGAGCCGAGCGGCGGCACGAGGTCCCAGCCCAGCCGGTTCATCGTCCCCACCACGACGTCACGGCGCTTCTGGTACACGGCGCGCTGCTCGTCGAGGTGGTCCTGGGGACCGGACAGCGCCGCGATCCCGGCCCTCTGCACGGCGTCGAAGATCCCAGAGTCGAGGTTCGTCTTCAGGGTGGACAGGGCCCGGATCGCCCCGGCGTTCCCCACGGCCCAACCCAGCCGCCATCCGGTCATGTTGTAGGTCTTGGACGGCGACCCGAACTCCAGGGCCACCTCCCGGGACCCGGGGGCCTGGAGGATCGAGGGAGCCACGTACCCGTCGAACGTGATCTCCGTGTACGCGGCGTCGTGGGCGAGCAGGAGGTCGTGCTCCGCCGCGAAGGCGACGGCTCGCTCGAACCGATCGACGTCGGCCACCGCGGCCGTGGGGTTCGTCGGGTAGTTGAGCCACATCATCCTGGCACCGTCCGGGACGGCCAGCCGGTCGAGGTCGGGGAAGAAACCGGTCTCCTCCGTGAGCGGGAAGTGCTCCGGGGTGGCCCCGGCCAGCCGGGCGGCCGTCTCGTACACGGGATACCCCGGGTCGGGGACCAGGCACACGTCCCCGGGGTCCAGGAACGCGAACGCCACATGGGCGATCCCCTCCTTCGACCCGATCAGCGGGAGGACCTCCGTGTCGGGGTCAAGCTCCACCCCGAACCGCCGGGCGTACCAGCCGGCGATGGCCCGCCGGAGGTCGGGCAGCCCGTAGTACGAGGGGTACCGGTGCGTCGCCGGGTCGGCCGCGGCCTCCTGGAGGGCCCTGACCACGTGCCCCGGCGTCGGCCGGTCGGGGTCCCCGACCCCCAGGGAGATGATGTCCACGCCGGCCGCCCGGCGCTCCGCGATCCTGCGGTCCAGCTCGGCGAACAGGTACGGCGGGAGCGACTCGACCCGCCGGGCCACCCTCACCCCGCCACCTCTTTTTCGGCTTCGCGGAGCCACCCGGCGTCGACCGTCCCCTCGAACACCCGCTCGGCCGGTCCGGTGAGCATGACGTGATCGTCCGGGGCCCAGGACACGTCCAGCGTCCCGCCCGGGAAGTGGACCCTGGCCCTCCGGGGGACCAATCCGGCGAGGTGCGCGGCCACCAGGGTGGCGCAGGCCCCGGTCCCGCAGGCCATCGTCTCGCCCACCCCGCGCTCCCAGACCCGGACCCTCACGCCGTCCTCCTCCGGGACCACGAACTCCACGTTCGTCCGGTTGGGGAACCGCTCGTCGGTCTCCAGGGCCGGGCCGATCCGGTGGACGTCCATCCGGTCCGGGTCCTCGTCCACGAACAAGACCAGGTGGGGGTTCCCCATGGAGAGCGCGGAGGCCTTCACCGAGAGCCCCGCGCCCTCGAACGACTCGCCCAGGAACGTCTCGTCGTCGAGCGGCTGCATCGGGATCTCTCGCCGGGCGAACGAGGGGGTCCCCATGTCGACGGTGACGCCCCGGACCCTCCCGCCGGCGAGGTCCAGGGACACGTGCTTCAGCCCGGCCCTGGTGACCACGGCCAGCTCGGTCTTGTCGGTGAGCCCGCGCTCGTAGACCAGCTTGGCCAGGCAGCGGATCCCGTTCCCGCACATCTCCGCCGTGGCCCCCTCCGCGTTGTAGTAGTCCATGAAGAAGTCGGCGTCGTCGGCGCCGGTCACCCGGATCAGGCCGTCGGCTCCCACGCCCCGGTGCCGGTCGCAGAGCGCCGCGACCAGCCGGGGCGACAGGGACACCCGTCCCTCGAGGTCCTCGATCATCACGAAGTCGTTGCCGGCCCCGTGGTACTTGGCGATCTCCAGCTCATCCACCCCGAAGGTGCTCCTCGAACGCTCGGACGTGGGCCCCCGCTCCCTCCGGACCGACCCGGAACCACCGGATCCGAGGGTCGCGGCGGAACCAGGCCATCTGCCGGCGGGCCAGGGTCCGCGTCCGCTTCACCGTCCGGGCCACGGCCTCCTCGAGGGAGACCGACCCGGAAAGGTGCTCGACCATCTCAGCGTAACCGATGGCCTGGCCGGCGGTGAGGAACGCCCCCAGGCCCCTTCCGACCAGGCCCCGGACCTCCTCCAGGAACCCGCGGGAGAGCATCTCGTGGACCCGCCGCTCGATCCGCTTGCCGATGACCGAGGGGTCCATCTCCACACCGGCGGCCCGCACGCCCTCGCCCGGGTATCGCTCCCAGCCCTCGGCGAAGGAGGAGAACCGCCGGCCGGTCAGGGCGGCGACCTCGAGGGCCCGCACCGTGCGCCGCACGTTCGCCGGCTCGATCCTTCCCGCCGCCTCGGGGTCGAGCCCCGCCAGCCTGCGGTGGAGCCGTTCGGGCCCCACGGCGGCGGCCTCGGCCTGGAGGACTGTCCGCGTGGCCGGGTCGGTGGGGGGGAGGTCCAGGGCGTCGACCACCGCCCGGAAGTACAGCCCCGAGCCGCCCACGAGCAGCGCGCCGTGGCCCCGGGCGGCGATCCCGGCCAGGGCCTCCCGGGCCGCGGACTGGTACCGGGCCACCGAGAAGGGCTCGGCGGGATCGGCCAGGTCCAGGAGGTGGTGCGGCACGCGGGCCCGCTCGGCGGGCGTGGGCTTCGCGGTGCCCACGTCCATCCCCCGGTACACGAGCATCGAGTCCACCGACACGATCTCGGCGCCGAAGCGCTCCGCCAGGTCCAGGGACGCGGCCGTCTTGCCCGATGCGGTCGGCCCGACCAGCGCGAGGAGCGGGGTCGGATCCCTGGGGGGCACGTCAGACGCCGGCCGGCTGATGCGCGGCCCCCGACAGGTGGTGCGGGTGGGCCGCGACCACCTCCACCTCGACGAACCGGCCGGGCGCCGGCTCCCCGTCGAAGTGGACCACCTTGTTCCCCCTGGTCCGGCCCTGGGCCCTGCCCTTGCGCCCCTCCCCCTCGACCAGGACCTCCACCGTCCGGCCCACGAGCTCCCGGTTCCTGCCCAGGGAGATCTCCTCCTGGAGGGTCAGCAGGCGGTCGAACCGCTCCTGGACGACCTGCTTGGGCACGTGCTCCTCGGGGGGGACCTGGAAGGCCGCCGTGCCGGGCCGGGGCGAGTACTGGAACGTGTAGGCCTGGTCGAACCGGGCCTCGGCGACGACGTCCAGCGTGGCCCGGAAGTCCTCCTCGGTCTCCCCCGGGAACCCCACGATGACGTCGGTGGACACGGCCACCTCGGGGATGGCTCCCCGGATGCGCTCCAGCCAGGACAGGTACCGGGCCGAGCGGTACGACCGGTTCATGGCCCGCAGGACCCGGTCGGAGCCCGACTGGAGCGGGAAGTGGATGTGCTCGCAGACCTTCTCGGACCCGGCCATGGCGTCGATCACGTCGGGGGTGAAGTCGTGGGGGTGGGGGCTGGTGAACCGGATCCGCCGGATGCCCTCCACGCCGTTCACCGCGCGGAGCAGCTCGGCGAACAGGGGCTTCCGCGGGGAGTCGGGGATGGTGATGTCCCGCCCGTAGGTGTTCACGTTCTGGCCGAGCAGCGTGACCTCGACCACGCCCCGGCGGGCCAGGCCCTGGACCTCGGCCAGGACGTCCCCGATGGGCCGGGAGAGCTGCGGGCCCCGGACGAGGGGCACGATGCAGAACGTGCACCTGTTGTCGCAGCCCACCGCGATCGACACCCAGGCGTGGTGGGCCACCTCGCGCCGGGCCGGGAGGGCCGAGGGGAACACCTCGGTGAACTCCCGGACGTCCATCTGGGGCCCCTCCTCCTCGGCCCGGCGGATCAGGTCGAGGAGGGCGGGCAGGGCGTGGGTCCCGATCACGACGTCCACCCACGGGGCCCGGCGCTGGATCAGGCCCCGGTCCTTCTGGGCCAGGCACCCGGCCACCACCACCCGCATCCGAGGGTTGCGCTCCTTTAGCGGGCGGAGGTGGCCGAGGTGGCCGTACAGCCGGTTGTCGGCGTTCTCCCGGACGGCGCAGGTGTTGAGCACGACGATCTCGGCCCGCTCGGCCTCCTCGGTGGGGACCATGCCCTCCGCCGACAGGAGCCCGGCGATCCGCTCGGAGTCGTGCTCGTTCATCTGGCACCCGAAGGTGCGCAGCAGGTACCTGCGGGTCACGGCGCCGCGCTCCTCACTTCGCGTACTCGACGGACCGGAGCTCGCGCACCACGGTGATCTTGATCTGGCCGGGGTACTGGAGCTCCTCCTCGACCTGCTTGGCGATGTCCCGGGCCAGCACCTGCGCGGCCAGGTCGTCCACGTCCTCCGGCTTCACCATCACCCTCACCTCCCGGCCGGCCTGCATGGCGAAGGTCTTCTCCACGCCCGGGTAGGACTCGCAGATCTGCTCGAGTCGCTCGAGCCGCTTCACGTAGGTCTCCAGGCTCTCACGGCGGGCCCCGGGCCGCCCGCCCGAGATCGCGTCGGCGGTCTGGGCCAGGACGGCCTCCACCGTACGCTGCTCCACCTCGCCGTGGTGGGACTCGATGGCGTGCACCACCTCGGGGGACTCCTTGAGCCGCCGGGCGATCTCCGCCCCGATCAG
>JACQTL010000144.1 GCA_016210805.1 Actinomycetota bacterium
AGGTCCAGGTTGTACTGGTAGTCCATCATACCGGTGTCAGTTCCCTTTCTCTCCGTTTCGCCCATAGGAACGCCGAAGTCCCACTCGGTGTTGTATGTCTTGAAATCGACCCACCCCTGGCCGATCAGGAAATTGACGGCCAGCTTCCAGTCCGTCGTGCCGTTGGGCTTTGCCACCGCGGAAGCGCGCCACCAATCGTCGTTTCCCGGATCGAGGTTGAATGATAGCTGGGTGGTGATGTCCTTGATGTCCCAGTTGGCCTGCTTCTCGCTGAAGACGTACCAGTCCTTTAGCCCTGCCCCCTGACCGGAGGTGTCGTTCCCCTCCCACACCTCCACCCATCCGATCTCGACTTGGTAGCCGGCGTACGAGCCTGTAATTCCCCGGTTGATGTGGGCCGTGCTTAGTGAGACGGCGCCGTAGAAGCCTGTGCTGTCCGGAGGATAGGCGGCGGGACAGGCAGGGTCTAGGTCGCGGTTGCGCATCGTGATCCTGCTGCGCGTGCCGTAGGCGTAGACCGGCGAGCTATCAGAAGGTGACTGGGCGGCTCGTATGAAGATCTGCTCGGCGTTCGAGCAGCTGCCGGCGAAGGCCGCCGTGCCGTCAAGCACGAGCTGAGCCAGAACCAGGATGGCCAGCTCCACGGCGATGAGCCGCCGATCGGATTGCTTCACAGCGCAACGCTGGGGCTCCCATTTCCCGTTCGCCAGACGCCCGATGTACCTACGGGGTTTGCTGTAAATTGGCGGTACCCGCGTATGCGACGCGCCCTGGGCTACGGGAGCTCCGGATGGGCTTCTTCGGTCTCGCGTCGACCCGCGTCCAACTTCGCCCCGCGTCCAACTTGGCCCCGCGTCCCCGGTTCAGCTCGCGGATCCGCTCGACGAACCTCGGATCTTGAAGAAACCAAAGCGCCTTGGACCTCCTGCTTCCGCGGTTCGAGTAGCGTCCGCTTTCGTCCACGGTGTCCGAGTTTATGGCTGTCTGAAGCCCTTCGCGTCGTTCAGCCGGTTCCAGGGGCCGTTCCGGCGACGGCCGCCACTTGAGAGGGCGGTCCGGCCCCGTTTGCCTAACCTGTGCAGAAGTCGCAAGACACCTACGTAAGCTCGAAGTGGTCGGAAAGGGAGCTGGCGAATCGCTCCACCGCCTTGGCTCTCAACCCCCCGGTTGACACGGTCCGACCTCATGGGCGTCCGCTTTCGTCCACGGTGCGCCCATCCCGGACGGTGCCCGCACTCGCTTACTCCCTGTCTCGGCCCCACCCGGGACGCGCTCGGCTGAAGCGAGCCAGGCGCTGACCGGCCCGGGGCGTCGTGAACCCGGCGGGCTCTCCTCTCGCGCGCTGGGCGCGATCGCTACGTTGCGAGGTACCGGGCCACGGCGAACTTCGAGTTCGTGGTGCTGCTCGCGCCGGAGTACCCCGCGACCACGAGATCGCCGTTCGCGTCGATGTCGACGGCCCACGCCGCATCCACCTGCGCGGTGAAGTTGGTGAAGACCTTCCCGCCGGTGCCGAAGCTCGCGTCCAGCGTGCCGTCGGTGGCGTACCGGGCCAGGGCGAACCGTCCGCCCTGGCCGCTCGCGAAGCCGACCGCGACGATCTCCTGGTCGCCCTGGACCACGAGGTCGTACGCCCAGTCGCTCCCCGTCGTGAACTGGGTCGTCTGCTTGCCGTCGCCGCTGAACGTGGTGTCGAGCGTCCCGTCGGCGTTGTACCGGGCCAGGGCGAACCTGGGGTTGGTCCCGCCCGCCGCGGCGCTCCCTGCGGCGACGATCTTCTGGTCCGCCTGGACGGCCAGCCCGAGCAGGGAGTCCGACCAGGCGGTGAAGTTCGTCGTCTGCTTGCCGTCGCCGCTGAACGTGGTGTCGAGCGTCCCGTCCGGGTTGTACCGCACCAGGGCGAACTTGCTGTTGGTGGACGTGATCTCCGCCACGCCGCCGGCGACGATCTTCCCGTCGTCCTGGACGGCCACGGCATTCGCCCAGTCGAGCTTGTTGACGGTGATGTCGGTCAGCACCTTGCCGTCGCCGCTGAACGTGGTGTCGAGCGTCCCGTCCGGGTTGTATCGGGCCACCGCGAACCTCGGGTTGGCGCCGCCCGCCGCTCCCACCCCGACGACCACGATCTTGCCGTCGTCCTGCAGTGTCATGTCGGCGACCGCGTCGTCCTTCACGGTGAACTGCGTGGTTGCCTTGCCGTCGCCGCCGCCGAACGCGGTGTCGAGCGTCCCGTCGGCGTTGTATCGGGCCACCCCGAACATCGAGTTGCCCGAGCCGATGCCCACGTCCCCCGCAGCCACGATCTTCCCGTCGTCCTGGATGGCCAGCCCCCAGACGGCGTCGTACTGCGCCGTCCAGTTGGTGAAGACCTTGCCGTCGCCGCTGAACGTGGTGTCGAGCGTCCCGTCCGGGTTCAGCCGGGCCAGGGCCCACCGGATCCCCTGGCCCGCCGCCTGCCCCCCGACCACGATCTTCCCGTCGTCCTGGATGGCGAGCTTCCACCCAGCGTCGAAGCCCGTGGTGAGGTCCACGGTCCGCTTGCCGTCGGTGCTGAACGTCGTGTCGAGGTCCCCCGGATCGGCGTGAGCCGCCGTGGCGGAGATCGCCACGAAGATCGATGCGACCAGGACGGATACCGGCGCGCGAAACCGCATGATGCCAACCCTTCCTCGAGGATCCGCCGGACCCCGGGCGGCTGGGGTCTCCCCCGACCCTGCGCGAGGCCCTTGCCATGGTGCGTTGCTTCAGCTGCCATCCTCGGTCCCAGCAGCCACGCTTGTCCAGCGCGGACGGAGTTTCGGCCGTGTGCCCCTCGGTACATGCACGCCGCGACGGGAACTTCCCCGGTCGAGGCCCCGTGCGAGGGCGAGCCGCTACGCGACGGGCTGGAGCGCGGACCAGATGACCACCACGCCCTCGCCGTAGCGGTCCTCCACGGCCTGGCGCTGCTCGTCCGTCACGATCGCCACGCCGAGCTCGACCTGGTTGTGGACGACGTCGGTGCTCGACCACAGGACCAGCAGCCCGAACTCGCTCTCCGCGCCGTCGGTGAGCTCCCGCTGGATCCGGCTCAGCTCGGACTGGGAGCGTTCGTGCTCCACCATGCAGAGCGGGCCGCCCCACAGCCTCTCTAGTTCCGCCCGGTGTTGATCCAGGTCCCGGGTGAAGGCGGCGGTCACCACGATGTCGTTCGGCCCGTACGGGCCCTCGCCGACGGGCTCGATCGTGTAGTCGATCCAGAAGCCCGCGCCGTCGGGGTGCTTCTCCGTGTACCTGAGCGCGGCCTGCAGGTGCTCGTCCGTGGTGCGGTCGGGGTCCGGCGCGACCCATCCGCCCTCCGGCTCGAGGCAGGGGGTCTCGATCGCGCTCCCGATATCGGGGTAGGGCTGCGGGGGGCCCACCTCTACCAGGGTGAACGACTCGCCGTCGTAGGTCCCCACCACGTGGTAGTCGCCCCACGTTACGCCCGACAGCCGCTCCTCGCCCTCCACCCGGTCCCAGTCCCAGTTCGCGACGGGGATGTTCCCGCACTGCGGGGGGAGGGACTCGAGCACCCCGCTGAGGCAGAGCATCGCGGGCTTCCCGGGGGCCTCGAGCACCACGGTCGTCCCCTCGTAGAGCTGCTCGCCCGTCCCGACGGGCTCGGGGGAAGTCGTCCCGGAGGGTGACGCTGTGGGGGAGCCGGCCGTGCCGCTCGAGTCGCCGTTCCTCAGGGGGGCGAAGGCGCGCCACAGCGCCCAGCCGGCCGGCACCACCAGCAGGAGCACGACGGTGGCCGTGGCCAGCCGGGGCCACTGGACCCTCCGCGCGCGCACGTCCCCCGGCTCGGACTCGGACCCCATGATCGAGCCGAGCAGGGCCCGGGCCTCCGGCGAGCCGGGGTCGGCGGCGTCCCGGTCGGCGACCGGGTCGAGCCGGCGGAGGTGGTCGAAGGCTCGCGACCGCCTCATGAGTCCCCCTCCCGTCTCCGCGCTCCCTCGGTCGCCCGCTCGGGCGCCTCCAGGGCTCGGGCCAGGCGGCCCCGGGCCCGGTGCAGGCGTACGTAGAACGTCGGCACCGAGCAGCCCACCACGCGGGCCGCCCATCTCGGAGAGAGCCCGTCCCAGGCAACCAGCATCAGGACCTCCCGGTCGCCGTCCGACAGCTGCCCGAACGCCCTGGCCACCTCGGCCCGCTCGACCACCGTGGACCCTGGATCGCCGCCCGGCGATGCTCCCTCCACCGTCGCGAGCACCGGCCTGCGGGCCTCCGCCCTCCTCGCGTTGGCCAGCACGCGCCGGGCCACGCCGAGCAGCCAGGGGAGGGCGTCGTCGGGCACGTCGCCGATCCGCCGCCACGCCGTCGTGAACACCTCGGCCACCACGTCGGCCGGGTCGTCCGGCGTCCTTCGCCTGACGTATGCGTTCACCTGCGGGTAGAGCTGCGTGAACATGGCCTCGAACCTCAGCCTGGGGTCCTCGTCTCCGGGCCGCCCCCGCTCCGTGGGCATCCACCCATCCCGTGTCCGGCGAACGGCGCTTCTTACCACTCGAACCGAGACGGCCCGCCCCGGCCTAAAGGTTCCCCCGCCTGCGGGACCTTCGTCCCTGTCGCCTCCCGCCTTCCGCTGAGAGCCTCGGGTGGCGTGGTCCGCCCGCGGGCTAAGGAGGCGATCCGCATGGCTGTCGAGCAGGAGGCAGGTCGGGAGGGGCTCCCCGGGAGCGACCGGGAGGACGAGCTCCGCAAGGAGGCGGTCGCTCGACTCCGGAAGAGGTCCGAGCTCGGCGCCCACCTCATGGCCTACGTGCTGGTCAACGCGGTGCTGGTCGCGGTGTGGGCCATGACCGGGCCGACGCTCTTCTGGCCGGCCTTCCCGATGCTGGGTTGGGGCATCGGCCTGTTCTTCCACGCCTGGGACGTGTTCCGGCGGGCGCCATCCGAGGAGCGGATCCGCCGGGAGATGCACAGGCTGGCCTGAGCGGCCGCGAACCCCCGTCCGTCGTACGCTTCCGGCCGACCGACTGGGAGGAGAGGCCATGCGCTACGTCTTCGCGCTGCCGGCCGCGGGAGCCGGGTTCTTCATCGCGGCCTGGATCCTGATGCTGTTCGCCGGGGCGCTCTCCGACGATGTGGGGATCGAGCCGTTCGGCTACGTCACCTCGATGGTGGCCACGATCGCGCTCTGGCTGGTCCTGGCTCCGGCGATCGGGGCGATCGTGTCTTCGTCGAAGAGCTGGCGACGCAGCTAGTCCAGCTCAGACTAGTATCAAGAACCCCCCAGGCGACCCCGCCCCGCGAGCGTGGTCCGGGTCAGAGGCCGGGGGCCGCCCGGCGCCCCCGGCCGCCGGGCCGCTCGGGCTCCGGGGGTGCCGCCGCCCGGGCCTCCCGGTACCTCTCCAGGATGGCCGCCGGCTCTCCGGCCTCCCTGATGCTCCCGTGGTCCATCCAGATGATCCTGGTGCACATCTCCTCGAGGCGGTCGAGCTCGTGGCTGGCCACCATCACCGTCCGCCCCGAGTCGAGGAAGTCCCGGATCACCCCGGCGCTCTTCCGGCGGAACTCCTCGTCGCCCACGGCCAGGACCTCGTCCAGCACCAGCACGTCCGGTTCGACGAAGGTCGCCACGGAGAACCCCAGCCGGGCCCTCATCCCCGCCGAGTAGGTGCGGACCTCCGCGTCCAGGAACTCGCCCAGCCCGGAGAACTCGGCGATCCGCTCACCCAGCTCTCCCATCCGCGACGAGGGGAGCCCGAGGAGCGTGGCCAGGAGCGAGATGTTCTGCCACCCGGACAGCCTGGGCATCAGCCCGGCGGTGACCGAGAGCAGTGGCCCGATCCGCCCGCGCACCTCGACCTCGCCCTCGTCTGCCTCGTAGATCCCGGAGACCGTCCGGAGCAGCGTCGTCTTCCCCGCGCCGTTGGGTCCGACCAGGCCGAGCGCCTCGCCCCGCTCCACGTCGAGCGTCGCGTGCCTGAGGCCCCAGAACGGCTTGCGCTTCCGCGAGAAGAGCCGGTGCCGGCCGTGCCGCGAGCGGCGCGAGAACCGGAACCGGATCCCCACGTCGCGGAGCGAGACCACCGGCTCGGCCATCACACCTCCTTCGGGAAGTGCCGCTGCCGCCACCGGAACAGCACCGCCCCCACGAGCAGCAGGAACAGGCCGACGCCCAGCGGGTACAGGAGGTCGATGGCCCGGGGTGCCTCCCCGTTCACGAACACGGCCCGGAACGAGTCGAAGACCCCGGAGAGGGGGTTCGCGTTGATGAGCCGGGGGAGCTGGTCGCCGGGGATGGCCCGGATCGGGATGAGCGCGGTGGAAAGGAAGAACCCGCCCCGGAGCAGGTTCTGGACCACCCCGCGGAGGTCGGCGAAGTACAGGCCGAACACCGTGGCGATGTAGGCCGGACCGGCGGTGAGGACGAGCAGCACGCCGACCACGACCGGGAACCACAGGATCGACGGCCAGATGTCCACCCCGTAGATGAACGTGAACGGGACGATCGTCATGACAATCGCGACCAGGAAGTTCGCGCCCTCGGTGGCCAGGACGACCGGCGGGAGGATGCCCTTGGGCACGGGGACGTTGGCCAGGACCTGCGAGAACCGGGTCACCACCGACATCGAGCTCCCCGTGACCCCGGTGAAGAACCGGAATGGCACCAGGGCCGTGAGCAGGTAGAGCATGAAGTTCGGCCGGGCCCGGTTGAGGATCGAGGCCAGCAGCACGAAGTAGATCAGCATGTAGGAGAGTGGCTCGAGCATCCACTTCACCAGGCCGCTCACGGAGAGGTCCCGGGTGTCCCGGAGCTCGGCGACGGTAAGGGCCCGGAAGACCTCCCAGCTCCGGCTCGGGGCCGCCCGGCGGCCGCTCACGACCGGGATCCCAGGGCCTCGGAGACCCGCTCGATCATCTCGTCCACCCGCTCGTCCCAGGTGTCCGAGCGACCCCCCGGCGAGCCGTGCCTCCCCGCGGCCAGCGCGCGCTCGATCGCCGCCAGGAACCCGGCGGCGTCCGAGGCGACCTCCACCTGGGGCACGAACGGCCTGACCTCCGGGACGTCCACCGAGACCACCGGGAGCCCGTGCGAGAGGTACTCGCGGAGCTTGACGGGGCTCGCCGCGGTGGTGGCCGGGGTGACCCGGTACGGGATGATGGCCACGTCGAAGGCGGAGAGGTACGCGGGGATCTCCTCGTGGGGCCGCTCCCCGGTGAGCACGACGTTCCGCCGGCGCCGCAACGTGCCCACCCGCGTCTTCACCGGGCCGACCATGACGAACTGCCAGGCCGGACGCTCCCGGGCCAGGCGGTCGACCAGGTCGAGGTCGGTCCACTGGGTGATGCTCCCCACGAACCCGACCATGGGGTGGGGGAGGTCGGCCAGCTCGCGGGGGACGGAGCGGCGCAGCCCGCGCCGCGGTGCCCCGTGGGGGATCACGAAGGTCCTGGGGTTGGACGAGCCCCGGGCGGCGAGCAGCGCCTCGGAGGCCACGAAGACCACGTCGGCCCCGGCCACCATGGCCTCCTCCCAGCGCGCTATCCGCTCCCGCTGGCCGGCGCTCCTGGACAGGACGTGCTCCGAGGCGTCGTCGGCCCAGTCGTACACCAGGGCGTCGGCCCCCAGGGCCCGCGCGGCGTCGGCGATCACCGGCATGGGGAGGTAGGTCCACACGACCAGCGGGCGGCGCGGGCCGATCCGGCGAGATACCCGGCGGACCAGCGTCCGCCGGCCCAGCGCCCGGACCGGGGCGAGGTGCTGGAGGGGGAGGACGACGGGCGAGTCCACCCTGATCCGGGGACCGACCCGGGGGGCGCGGGAGCCGGACGTCCGGGCCCAGCCGCCCAGCCGCCTGAGCACGCGCCGGGCGTCGGACGGGCGGGGGAGGCGGGTCCCGAGGTTGTCCACGAACAGGACCTCGGCCCCCCGCTCCGCGAACGAGGTCATGACGTGGTGGGGACGCTGCCGGTGGGATCTCCAGTCCGCTCCGGAGAAGCAGACCATGTTCCAGGGGGCATCCATCCGCCGCACAGGCTACCGCGGCCCCCTCCGGCCCGGCGAGGACATCCCCGGGAAGGGGGGGAGCCCGGCGGAACACTACAATGACCGGCCGGAACGCACGGCGAGAAGACCCGCGAGGAGCGACCTTCCGGATGGAGCAGTGGACCCCCGTGGCGATCGGAGGGGCGGGCGGAAGCGGCACGCGGGTCCCGGCCCGGATCCTGCGCGAGGCCGGCGTCTACATGGGCGCCGACCTGAACCGGTCCGAGGACAACCTGTGGTTCACGCTCCTGCTGAAGCGGCCCCGGTGGCTCCCCGAGCGGCTCGACGGAGCCCATCCCGAGGTCGTGCAGGGCATCTCGATCCTGGAGAGGGCCATGGCCGGTCGCCTGGCCCCGACCCCGGCGGACCTCTCCTTCGTGTCCCGGGCCACTGCGGAGATCTACCGCCACGGTCACGACGTCTCCGGAGGGGGTCGGGGGAGGTGGGCCCTCGGGCGGGCGGCAACGCTCCTCGCCTCCCGCCGGCGGGCTCCCCGGCGGCCGTTCTGCTGGGGATGGAAGGAGCCCAGCACCCACCTGGTGCTCGAGGCCCTCCACGCCCACTTCGGCTGGCGGATCCGCTACGTCCACGTGATGCGGCACGGGCTCGACGTGGCCGCGGGAGCGAGGCCCGGCGAGGTGGACCCCTGGGCCCGGGCCATCGGAGAGGATCCCGGCGCCGAGCCCATCCCGTTCCCGCTGGCCGCCCTGAGGTACTGGACTGCGGCCAACGAGCGCGCGATCCGGCTCGGCCGCGAGCTCCTCGGCGACCGGTTCCTCCTGGTCCGCCTGGAGGACCTGTGCGCGTCGCCCCGGGAGTCGGTCGAGGAGCTGCTCGCGTTCGCCGGGGTCGAGGTCCCCGCGGCCACCCTGGACC
>JACQTL010000145.1 GCA_016210805.1 Actinomycetota bacterium
CCCAACATGTGGGCGATGAGCTGCTCCACCCGCTCGTCAACCGACTTGAAGGGGTCCTTGCACAGGACCGTGCGCTGGGCCTGGTCGTTCAGCTTCAGGTGGACCCAGTCCACCGTGTAGTCCCGCCGCTTGTGCTTGGCCTGGCGGATGAACTCCCCGCGCAGCCGCGCCCGGGTGGTGGCCGGAGGCTCGCGCATGGCCTTCTGGATGTCGCGCTCGTCCGCGGCCCGGTCCATCTTCCCCCGCCGCTCCAGGAGGTAGTACAGGCCGCGCTGGCGGTTCACGTCGTGGTAGGAGAGGTCCATCAGGGCCACGCGCGGGTGGGACAGCGGGAGCTGGTGCCTGGCCCGGTAGCTCTCGATGAGCTCGAGCTTGGCCACCCAGTCGACCTTGCGCGCCAGGAGGTGGGGCTCGCCGGAGGCCAGGGCGTCCAGGGCGTCCCGCCACTCCCGCAACAGCCGCCTTGACACCGCGTCCGGCCCCCTGCGCTCCATGAACCGGGCGGTGCGCTCGTAATACTCGGTCTGGATCTCGATGGCCGAGAGCTCCCGGCCGTTGGCCAGGCGGACCTTCTTGCGGCAGGTGATGTCGTGCGAGATCTCCCGGATGGCCCGGATCGGGTTCTCCAGGGTGAGGTCCCGCATGACCGTGTTCTCCTCCACCATGCGCAGGACCAGGTCGGTGATCCCGACCTTCATGAACGTCGTCCACTCGCTCATGTTGGAGTCGCCGACGATCACGTGGAGCCGGCGGAACCGCTCCGCGTCGGCGTGGGGCTCGTCGCGGGTGTTGATGATGGGGCGGGACCGCGTCGTCGCGGAGGACACCCCCTCCCAGATGTGCTCGGCCCGCTGCGAGATGCAGTACTGGGCGCCTCGGGGACCGTGCAGGACCTTCCCCGCCCCGGCGTAGACCTGCCGGGTGACGAAGAACGGGATCAGGACGTCGGCCATCCGGGCGAACTCCCCCTGCCTGGCCACCAGGTAGTTCTCGTGGCAGCCGTAGGAGTTCCCGGCCGAGTCGGTGTTGTTCTTGAACAGGAACACGTCGCCGGAGATGCCCTCCTCGTGGAGGCGGACCTCGGCCGCGGACAGGAGGGCCTCGAGGATCCGCTCGCCCCCCTTGTCGTGGGCCACGAGGTCCCCGACCGAGTCGCACTCCGGCGTGGCGTACTCGGGATGGGATCCGACG
Organism: Actinomycetota bacterium; assembly: GCA_016210805.1. Lineage (GTDB taxonomy): Bacteria > Actinomycetota > UBA4738 > UBA4738 > JACQTL01. The sequence goes on from JACQTL010000145.1 coordinate 1,192, forward strand.
TCCAGGTACAGGCGGGCGCCGTTCTCCAGGAACACGTTGGAGGACCGGCCCCAGTGGACCACCCGGCGAAACAGGTACCTGGCCACCTCGTCCGGCGAGAGCCGGCGCTGGCCCCGGAACGTGCAGGTCACCCCGTACTCGTTCTCCAGGCCGAAGATCCGCCGGTCCATGGGGCCAGTGTACGTGCCTCATCCCTTGGCACCGAGGTTCGTGGAGCCACCACCGGGGAGGTTCGGTTCGCACCCTTCGACCCACTGGTCCGGACGGCTAGCATCATGGTGGATGGGCGCGGAGGCTCCCCAGACGGACCGGTTGGCTCGGCGGCTGGCGTGGCCGCTGCTCTTGGCGTTCCTCGCCATGGCGGTCACCGGGATGGTCCTCCAGCATCTCAACGGGCCCGTGCCCATCGAGGACTACGGGGTCGCGGTGGGTTTCGCATCCGTCGGGGTCTTCGGGGCGTTCATGGCCTCCCGGCGGCCGGGGAACCCCGTCGGCTGGCTGTTCCTCGGCGCGGCCTCGTTGGCCGCCCTGGGGCTCCTGGGGAGCGAGTACGCCATCTATGCGCTCGTCACCCGGTCCGGGGAGCTGCCCGGCGGAGCGGCCGCCGGCTGGATCGCGAACCTGGCCTGGCTTCCGTCGCTCGGCGGCCTGGTGACGTTCCTGCTGCTCGTCTTCCCGAACGGCCGTCTGCCGTCCCGCCGGTGGCGTCCGGTGGCCTGGGCGGCGGGGGTGACCATGGTCGTGGTGGAGCTGGCCATCGCGCTGGCCCCTGGGCCCATGGACATCGAGACCCGGACCCCGGCTGCGAACCCCTTCGGGATCGAGGCGCTGGAGCCGGCGACGAGCGCGCTTTCGACGGTGGGCTTCCCGGCGCTGAGCCTGCTGGCGATCCTCTCTGCGGCGTCGCTGATCGTCCGATACCGTCGAGCCGGATCGGACGAGCGCCACCAGATCAGGTGGTTCCTGCTCGCCGGGGCTCTCTTGGCCGTGGGGATCTCGACGGAGCAGCTCCTCCCGGACGCCGTCAGCTCGGTCACGTTCACGGTCGCGCTCGTGTCGCTCCCCGCCGCGGCCGCCGTGGCCGTCTTCAAGTACCGCCTCTACGACATCGACGTCGTCCTCAACAAGACGGTCGTGTTCGGGGCGCTGGCCGCGTTCTTCTCCGCCGTCTACGTGGGCATCGTGGTCGGGGTCGGCACGCTGGTGGGGAGCCGTGGGAACGTGTTCCTCTCGGTGGCCGCCACCGCGGTGATCGCCGTGGCGTTCCATCCGGTTCGGGAGTGGGCCCGGCGCCTGGCCAACCGGCTCGTGTACGGCGAACGGGCCACGCCCTACCAGGTCCTGGCCGAGTTCGGGTCGCGGATGGCCGGCACGCACTCCACGGAAGATGTCCTCCCCCGGATGGCCCGGATCCTCGCTGAGGGAACCGGCGCCGCTCGGGCGGAGGTCTGGCTCCGCATCGGCAGCGAGCTCGTGCGAGAGACGGTCTCACCGTCCTCCGCCGCCGACGGCCCCTCCTTGCTCTCCGTCCGGGAGGGCACCACCGAGATACCCGGAGCGGACGTCACCTACGAGGTGCGGCACCAGGGCGAGCTGCTGGGGGCGCTCGCCGTGACCAAGCCCCTCGACGAACCTCTATCCCCCACCGAGGACCACCTGGTCAGGGACATGGCCTCGCAGGCCGGCCTGGTCCTGCGGAACGTCCGGCTGATCGAGGACCTCCGGGCGTCCCGCCGCCGCCTGGTGGCCGCCCAGGACGGGGAGCGTCGGCGGATCGAGCGGAACATCCACGACGGCGCCCAGCAGCAGCTCGTTGCCCTCGCCGTGAAGACCCGGTTGCTGGGTGGGCTGATCGGCCGGTCCCCGGAGCGGGCCTCGGCCATGGCCGAGGAGGTCGGCCGAGAGCTCACGCAGGCGCTGGAGGACCTCCGGGACCTGGCCAGGGGCATCTACCCCCCGCTGCTGGCCGACCAGGGCCTGGCCGCCGCCCTGTCCGCCCAGGCCCGCAAGGCCGCCCTCCCGGTCGCGGTGCACGCCGACGGGCTCGGACGGTACCCGCAGGAGGCGGAGGCCGCCGTGTACTTCTGCGTCCTGGAGGCCCTCCAGAACGCCGCCAAGTACGCGGGGGCCACCCACGTGGAGGTCCGCCTGGAGGCCGCCGGTGAGGAGCTGCGGTTCTCCGTCGCCGACGACGGCACCGGCTTCGATCCGGACGGCGTGACCCGGGGAAGCGGCCTCCAGGGCATGGCCGACCGCCTCTCGGCCCTGGCC
>JACQTL010000121.1 GCA_016210805.1 Actinomycetota bacterium
CCCCCTCCCGGACGACCTGGCGGAGCTCCTGGACCAGCGCCTCCTCGGCCTGGGCGAAGCGCTCGTGGTCCTGCGGGGAGAGGCGGAACTCGTACCGGTTCGGGACCCAGACCCCCCGCACGCCCACCGTCTGGCCGGCGTCCATCTCCTTGAGCAGCCGCCGGGCCAGCTCGACGGGCTGGAGCCCGGTCCGGAAGGCCTTCGCGAAGAAGCCCTCGACCAGGCCCTCGAGTCGTCGCTCGAAGCTCTTGAGGATGCTCACGGTGGGCACATCTGCGCTGGTAGCGGCAGGTCGGCCCTAGTATATCCGGGCACCCCCGGCCCCAATCCCGGCCGCGGCCGCCCGCCCCTGGCGATCTCGGCGAACCGCGCCGGCCCCTCACACAGCGAGCCGATGATCATGCCGGTCCACCGCTTCCCGAGCAGCCCGAAGACGCGGCTCAGCGTCTCGTCGAAGTAGCTCGGGTCGTGACCCTGGAGGGCTGAGACAGGTCCGTCGTGGAGGCAAGAAGAAGGGAACGCGGGAGTCCACGGTGTCCCCGTTTCCCTCCCCGTTCCCTCCCCGTTTCCCTCCTCGGTTTCCTTGGTGCGGGCGAGAGGACTCGAACCTCCACGCTCTTACGAGCACACGGTCCTGAGCCGTGCCTGTCTACCAGTTCCAGCACGCCCGCGCTGGCCTCGAGTCTAGCAAGGCCGCGCCCGGGGGCGGGACCCCCGATGGACGGATCTCTGGGCTTCCGGAGGGCGAGCACGTGTGCCGCACGTGGCACGGCCGCGACCCTCCGGTGCGCTGATCGGGCGATTCGCCCGGAACGGGAGTAGCGGCCCTGATGTCCGTTTGCTCGGTTTCCGGGGAGGGGATAGCATCCGGCTCCCGATGAGCTGGATGGCCCGCATCCACCGCTCGCCCGCACGCAGCGCCTGCCGGTCCCGGCGGGGACGGAGCAGTCGATCGGATCCGGTCGCCCCCCGTCCGCCGCGAGCCTCGACCTGCCCAGGCGCTGCCCGCCTGAAAGCAGGAGCCCGCCATGCCGAACAGGCGCCTTCGCACCGCCCACGCGGTGCTGCTGTGCATCGCGATCGCCGTATCGGTCCTCCCCCTGGGAGGGGCCGGCGCTGAGACGGCCCCCGAGCCGTCATTCGGCCCGGTCGTCCGGTCGTCGAGCAGGAACGACGTCTCCCCGCCGCTAAGGGACATCGTCCCGCTGAAGGCGGAGGGGCCCGACGAGGAGGTCGTCCCCAACCCGCCCCTCCCCAAGGTAAAGGTGAACGAGGCGGGGGAGCCCGAGGGGTCGCTCGGCCCGTCGGCTCCGTCGCTCCAGCTCGCCACGGGCGACATGCCCGGTCCGGACGCCAGCTTCGAGGGCGTGGACAACGTCGACGGCGTCCTGCCCCCGGACACCAACGGGGACGTGGGACCGAACCACTACGTCCAGATGGTGAACCTGTCCTTCGGGATCTGGACCAGGGACGGCACGATGGTCTACGGGCCCGCCCGGGGGAACACGATCTGGAGCGGGTTCGGAGGGGTCTGCGAGGTCACCAACAACGGGGACCCGATCGTGCTGTTCGACCACCTCTCCCAGCGGTGGCTGCTGTCCCAGTTCGCGTTCCCCGACGTCAACACGGGGCCGTACTACGAGTGCATCGCCATCTCCGAGACCGACGACCCGACCGGCGCCTACTTCCGCTACGAGTTCCTGATCAGCGAGACCAAGCTGGACGACTACCCCAAGCTCGGCGTGTGGCCGGACGCCTACTACATGGCCGTGAACCAGTTCACCTCCTCGGGCGGGAGCTTCTCGTGGGGCGGGCAGGGGGTCGTGGCCTTCGAGCGGGACAGGATGCTCCAGGGGCTCCCGGCCCGGCTGGTCTACTTCGACCTGTTCGGGGTGGACGACCGGTTCGGCGGGCAGCTGCCGTCCGACCTGGACGGGCCGCCGCCTCCTCCTGGCGCCCCGAACGTCTTCGCCGAGGTCGACGACGGCGACTTCCTGCCTCCCGTGGACGCGCTGCGCCTGTGGGAGTTCCACGTGGACTGGGCGGACCCCTCGGCCTCCACGTTCGGCGTGGACGGCCAGCCGAACGCGACGCTCCCCGTCGACGAGTTCGGCTACCTGCCCTGCATCACCACGCTCTCCACGCCCACCAGGAACTGCGTCCCGCAGCCGGCCGGGCCGCCGCTCGACGCGCTGGGGGACCGGCTGATGTTCCGCCTCCAGTACCGGAACTTCGGCGCGTACGAGGCATGGGTGGTGAACCACACCGTGGACGTCGACGGCACCGGCCACGCCGGGGTCCGCTGGTACGAGCTCCGGGACGCCGGAGCGGGGTGGGGGGTCGACCAGCAGGGGACCCACGCCCCCGACCTGGACAACCGGTGGATGGGAAGCGCCGCGCAGGACAACGACGGGAACCTGGCCGTCGGCTACAGCGTGTCGAGCAGCATCACGTTCCCGGCGATCCGCTACGCGGGCCGCCTGGCAGGCGACCCCCCCGGGACGCTCCCGCAGGCCGAGGCGTCCCTGGTCGAGGGGAGCGGGGGGCAGCTCTTCCCGATCGCCCGATGGGGCGACTACAGCATGCTGACCGTGGACCAGACCGACGACTGCACCTTCTGGTTCACCAGCGAGTACCTGACCGACGTCGACCTGGCCCCGTGGCGCACGCGGATCGGCTCGTTCCGGTTCCCGTCGTGCACCCCGACCGTCACCGGCGCCCTCCAGGGGACGGTTCGGGAGGCCTCCACGGGCCTGCCGATCCGCGGGGCCGTCGTCACGGCGGGCGCGTACAGCGACTCCACCGACGCGGACGGGCGCTACGTCCTGCCCGTGCTCCCGCCAGGGACGTACGACGTCACGGCGTCGGCCTACGCCCACACCTCGAGCACGGCGCCCGGGACGGAGGTCCCCGCGGACGGCACGGCCACGCTGGACTTCTCGCTGGCGGAGGCGCCGGGGAACGTGACGGTCTCCGGAACGGTCACCGACGGCGGCGGCCACGGCTGGGGGCTGTACGCGCGGATCGACGTCGTGGGTAACCCCCTGGGGCCCGTGTTCACCGACCCCGGCACCGGCGCCTACCGCGTGACGCTCGAGCCGGGCGACTACTCGTTCGTGGTCACCCCGATCGATCCCGGCTACGCGCCGGTGAGCCGTGCGGTGACGGTCTCGGCATCGGGAACCGAGGACTTCGCCGCACCCCTGTCGGGGAGCGTCTGCCCGGCCGGGTACGAGCTCACCGGAGCGGGCCTCAGGGAGGACTTCCACACCGGTGCGACGCCGGACGGCTGGACGGTCGTCGACAACGCCGGGCTGGGCGACGGCTGGGAGTTCGACGACCCCGGCGGCCGGGGGAACCTGACCGGCGGGAGCGGGCCGTTCGCCACGGTGGACAGCGACTCGCACGGCCGGCTCAGCACGCAGGACGCCGAGCTGATCAGTCCCTCCATCGACCTCTCCACCCTCGACGCCGTGGAGCTCCAGTTCGAGACGGACTTCCGCCACTACGCCGGCGTGGACAGCATGGACGAGGTCGCCGACGTGGACGTCAGCACCGACGGCGGGGAGTCGTGGACGAACGTCTGGAGGCGCGAGGACACGAGCTACCGCGGCCCCGCCCACGAGGTGGTGGACGTCACGGCGCTCGCGGCCGGCCAGCCCGACGTCCGGATCCGCTTCCACTACTACCGGGCCAGCTTCGAGTGGTGGTGGCAGGTGGACGGCGTTCAGGTCGGGGAGTTCTCGTGCAGCCTGGTCCCGGGCGGCCTGGTCGTGGGGACGGTGACCGACAAGACCACGGGGGCGGGCCTGGTCGGGGCCGCCCTGACGATCGCAGAGAGCCCCGGCGCCGCGACGACGACCTTCGCCACGCCCGACGACCCGGCGCGGGGCGACGGCCTCTACGTGCTGTTCGTCTCGGTCACCGGCAACGTCCGGCTGACCGCATCGGTCGATGGATACCAGTCACAGACCAGGAGGGTTCGGATCAGGGAGGACCGGGCGGTGACGCGGGACTTCGTCCTGCGACCCGCCTGAGCGCCGCCGTTTCCTCACGCCCTCGTGCGGTAGCGGAGGTGGACCATGCCGTTGCCGAAACGGCGTTCGTCCAGCAGCTCGAGCTCCAGGCGGACGTCGTCGGGGAGGGCTCGCTTGCCGCCTCCTACCACGATGGGCGCGAGGAACAGGTCGACCTCGTCGACCAGCCCGGCCCCGAACGCCTGAGCGGCCAGCTCGGGACCGCCCACCGTGATGTCGCGTCCCGCCGACGCCTTCATCCGGCGGACCGCCTCGGGGTCGAAGTCCCGCTCGATACGTGTCCTGGCGCTGGACACCGTCTCCAGCGTCCTGGAGTAGACGACCTTGTCGGCCGCCCGCCAGATCTCCGCGAAGTCCCGCACGAAGGTCGGCTGGCCGGCGAGGGTGTGCGCGGTCTCCCAGTAGACCATCACCTCGTACATCCGGCGGCCGTAGAGGTACGTGCCGATCGGCCGCTCCAGGTCGTTGACGAAGGTGTGCACCTCCTCGTCCGGTGCTCCCCAGTCGAAGTTGCCGTCCTCGTCCGCCACGTAGCCGTCGAACGACGTGATCGCCGAGTAGATCAGCCTGGCCATGGGGGGTCTCCCTTCACGGATGCCGATCGCGGGTGGCCGCGGACCCGGGAGACACGCCCTAGGCCGTCTCCACCTCCAGTGTGACGGGGATGGCCCGCTTGGCTCCCTCGCACACCGGGCAGTGTCCGGAGCCCCACTCGGCCAGCTCGCGGGCCTGCTCGGTGTCGAGTCCGGGGGCCTCGATCCGGACGTGGACCCGGATCGAGAGCGGTCCTGCGGGGACGGACTCGTCCATCCCCAGGATGCCGCGGTCGTCGGACTCGCTGTCCACGGTCACCTCCACCGAGCCCGGGTCGATGCCTCGCTGCGCCGCCCGCATCCCCACGACGGTCGCCGTGCACGAGGCCATCGCGGCCCGCCACAGCCATCCCGGAGAGGGGTGCTCACCGCGGCCGCCGACCCCCTGTGGCATGTCCGTGACCAGCGACGCGCCGCCCGGCCCCTCGACCGTGCACCGCAGGCCCTCCCCTAGCCTGGCCACGGCCTGCGAGTCGGTGTACCGGGCCTCGTCCGGATGCTCGGTCAGGTACCCGACGGCCCCCTCGATCTTCGCCCCGATCTCTCGCGTGTCCATGGCCCCTCCTCGATCGCAGCAGGCGTCGGTGACTCCTTCCCGACGCTAGCACGCCACCCGATGGGGGCCTCGGGGTGACCGCTCAGTCCGGGAGCGTCCCGACCGCGCGCTCGAGCTCCCGGCGGTCCACGATCCGGGCGACGAGGAGGATCCGGCCGCGTTCGGACAGCCTGAACACCAACCGATGGTCTCCGACCCGCAGGCGCCGCCAGGGCCGCCTCCCGGTGAGCGGCTTCACGTCCAGGGCTTCGGACCCGGGGTCGATCCCGAGCCGCTCCAGGGCGTCCAGGATGCGAACGGCCACCCTCTCGGGCATGGAGTCGAGGTCCTCGACGGCCCTGCGCGCCAGCCGGACCTCTGCCACGGATCAGTGCCCGCGGCGCCGCCTGTACGAGCCCAGCGTCGTCGTTCTACCGGCGCGGTGGTCCCTGTCGGCTTCGCGGAGGGACGCGACGATCTCCGGCGCGTGGGCCAGGACGTAGTCCTCCGCTTCCGGCGATCCGATCGGGAGGATCAGTGCGGCCGGCCTCCCGTGACGCGTCACCACCACGGCTGAGCCGCTCTCCTCGACCGCCCGGACGATCTCCGGCGCTCGGTTCTTCAGGTCCCGTATCCCGATCGCCATCGTAGCCACCATTGTAGCCACATCCTTGGGACCGGTCGACTCCATGCTAGACGTCCTCGTCGTCGGGCTGGCCGACTACCTCCCGGTGGAAGCCCTCGTCGTCGGCGGGGGGCTCGACCGACTCGGTGGCCTCGGGGCGGTCCACGGGGTGGACCTCGCCGTCCCGGATGGCCAGGATCTCGTCGACGTACTTCAGGAACTCCCGGCTGTGGGTGGCCACCAGGCAGCAGGTCCCCTCCTCCTCCGCGGCCTGCCGGAAGGCCCGGAAGACGGCCCGGGCCCAGCCGGCGTCCTGATGGCCGGTGGGCTCGTCGGCCAGGAGCAGGCGTGGGGAGAGGGCCAGCGCGCGGCACAGGGCCACCCGCTGCTGCTCGCCGAGGGAGACCTCCGACGGGCGGCGGTCCTCGTGGGCGGCCAGGCCCATCCGGGCGAGGAGGACCGCGGCCCGGTCCCGTCCGGCGGCGTCGAGCCGGCCTCCCAGCCGGAGCGGGAGCTCGACGTTCTCGCGGACCGACAGCTCCTCGAGGAGCCCCAGGTCCTGGGGGACGATGGCCAGCTCGCTCCACGGCCGGTCCCGGGGAGCCACGGCCCGGTCGCCGTCCGGGGCCCAGGCGATCTCGCCCTCCTCCGGGTCCTCCCACCCGGCCAGGACGTTCAGGAGCGTGGTCTTCCCCGAGCCGGACGGGCCGACCAGGGCGATGACCTCGCCGGCCCGGAGGGTGAAGGTCGCCCCCCGGAGGGCGTGCACGACCTCCGGCCCCCGCCGGTAGGACTTGTGGAGCCCGGCGCCCTCGAGCAGGGTGCCGCCCCGCCGCCCCGCCGCCCCGCCTCCGGCGTCCGCCGCCACCGTCCTCCGCTCCCCGGTCACGGCGGCGTGATCCTCACGTCGTCGTCCCCGATCCTGATCCGGGCCCGCCGGTCGGGGAACATGCGCAGGGCTCTGGGCGGGAGCTGGATCCGGCCCGAGGCGTCGATCACGGCGAGCTGCCGGTCGCCCTCCTCCTCGGCGTGCAGCGCGCCGTGGCGGAGGTAAAGGGTCCGGTCGGCGATCCGGACCGCCGCGGGGTCGTGGGTGGCCACCACGAACGCCGTCCCCCGTCGGGCCAGCTCGCGGACCGTCTCGAGCAGCGCGGCGCCCGACGCGCTGTCCAGCTCGGCGGTGGGCTCGTCGGCAACCACGAGGGCCGGTCCCCCGATCACGGCCTGGGCGAATCCCAGGCGCTGCTGCTCGCCCCCCGAGAGCTGCCGGGGGAGGTGGTGGCGGCGGTGGGCGATGCCCAGGGCCTCCATCAGCTCGGGGGCCTCCTCGGCCCGGCGGTGGCCCCGCAGCCGGGCGGCCAGGCGGAGGTGCTCCTCCGCCGTGAGGTAGGGGATCAGGTTGTCGGCCGGGCGCTGGAACACGTAGCCGAGCATCCGCCGCCTCACCCGGCGGAGCTGCCGGGGCCCGAGCCCCGAGATCTCCACGCCGCCGGTCCGGACCCGTCCGGCCGTCGGCCGGTCCAGGCCGGCCAGGATCCGCAGGAGGGAGGACTTCCCCGACCCGGAGGGCCCCACCACGCCCGTGACCGCCCCGCCCAGGAAGTCGGCGTCGATCCCCTTCAGGGCGTGCACCTCCCCGGTGGCCGTCCAGTAGATCTTGACCACCCCCAGGCAGGTCGCCGCCGCCTCAGCCCGCAAGCCGCATCACCTCCGCGATGTTCGCGCGGTCGGCCCGCCGTTGCACGGCCCAGGCCCCGATCCACGTGAACGCGGCCAGCGTCGCCACCGTGGCGGCGAGCAGGGTCCAGGGGGCCCGGACCACGGCGGCGGGGGGCAGGCCGGGCATGAAGTCCAGCTCCCGGTGGACCAGGAGGGCCGCGCCGGCCGCCGCCCCGGCGCCGACGACCAGGGCCACCCCCAGCATCCCGGCGAGCTCCAGGGCCACCGACCTCCTGTGCGACCGCCGGGCGAGCCCCATGCGTCGGGCGAGGGCGTAGCTCATCTCCCGGGAACGCTGGCGCGACTGGAGGTACAGGAGGGTCGCGGTGAGGGCCACCGTCCCCACCAGCATGCCCAGGACCTGCATGAACCCGAAGATCCACCCCAGCGAACGGAACGCCGGCTGCTCGCGGACCTGGGCCGCCGTGAGCACGCCCTGGGGCACGACTCCCCGGGCGAGCAGGGCGTCGACCACGGGCTCGGGATCTCCCCTCACCCACACCTGGAACGCGGGCTGGAAGTTCCGCAGGGGGCTGTGCAGGGCCTCCTCGAGCCCGGCCGCCGAGGCCACCACCAGCGGGGCGCTCCCCGGCATCCCCGGGAACGCCTCCGCCGTCGCCACCACCCGCACGGGCACGTCCCGTCCCAGGAGGTCCAGCGCCGTGGACCGGGGGAACCCTGCCCCGGCCACCAGCACGGGGAGCTCGCCTCCCTCCATGGGACCGAGCCGGCCCAGCAGCCCCTCGAGCGAGCCTCCCGCGAACCCGGGGTCGAAGAAAGCCGCCCGGGGGAAGGTGGCTGGATCCACGCCGAGCACGGCCACCGGTAGCCCCTCGGAGGTGGTGGCCACCGGGAGGCGGACCACCAGGGTGGCCCGCGCGGCCACCGCCGCCGGGAGCTCCACCGGACCGTTGACCCCGACCGCGGCGTCCGCTCCCACGAAGACCAGGGACTTCTGGCGGGCCGTGGCCTCGCTCGAGGCGACGAACACCCCGGCGTAGGACAGGATCCCCACGGCCAGGGCTCCCACCATGACCAGGAGCAGGGCGCTTCGGGGGACGGCGGCCAGCCGGCGGGCGGCCAGGTACAGGCCCGCCCGGGCCCGGCCCCCGGCCGTGCGCAGGCGGGGGAGGAGGCGGCGGAGCCCCCGCAGGGCCAGGCCCCCCGCCCCGGCCACGAACAGGATCGGAAACAGGGGCACGAGGAGGTCCACCTCCGGCGGCGCTCCCCGGCTCCCGCCGGAGGGAGCGGCTCCCCGCGTGAGGATCTCGTAGAGCGCGGCCAGGGCGAGCAGGAGGAGCCCGGCCTCCCAGGGAAACCGTCCCAGCGCGCGCCGGACCCGCCCGCCGCCCCGCCCGGGAGCCGTCCCCGCGG
>JACQTL010000122.1 GCA_016210805.1 Actinomycetota bacterium
GGGGGGGAGGGAAGCTGAACGCCACCTCGCTGCTCCTGGAGCCCCTGGGCCCGGAGGAGTCGAGCCGGCTGATCGCCAACCTCCTCGGGGGGTCGGAGATCCCCGAGCAGGTCGCGGCGCGGATCGCCGAGGCCGCCGAGGGCAACCCGCTGTTCGTCGAGGAGATGCTGGCCATGCTGATCGACGAGGGGCTCCTGGCCAGGCGGGACGGTGGATGGGAGCCGACCGGGGACCTGACCGCGATCGCGGTGCCCCCCACGATCCACGCCCTGCTGGCCGCCAGGCTGGACCGGCTATCCGAGGGGGAGCGCACCGTGCTCGAGCGGGCCGCCGTGGCCGGGAAGGAGTTCTCCGGAGCCGCGGTCGCCGAGCTCTGCCCCCAGCCCCTCCGTCCCGCGGCCGGGCGCCACCTGATGTCCCTGGTCCGCAAGGAGCTCCTGGCCGTGCGCCCCGGCGAGCAGGGCGGCGACGGGTTCCGGTTCCGCCACCTCCTGATCAGGGACGCGGCCTACGAGGGGCTGCCCAAGCGGTCCCGGGCGGAGCTGCACGAGCGGTTCGCCGACTGGCTCGAGCTGTCCTCGGAGGCCCGGATGCGGGAGTACGAGGAGATCGTCGCCTACCACCTCGAGGAGGCCCACCGGTACAGGACGGAGCTCGGTCCCGCGGACCAGGCCGCCGCCACCCTGGCCCGGCGGGCGGCGGAGAGGCTGTCGAGCGCGGGACGACGGGCCGTGGCCCGGGGGGACACGCCGGCCGCCGCCGCGCTCCTCGGGAGAGCGGTCGCGCTCATGCCCGAGGAGGATCCGGCCCGAGACGCCCTGTCGCCGGACCTGGCGGCGGCTCTCCTGGAGCTGGGCGAGCTGGACCGGGCGGCCGAGGTGCTGGAGGGGGCCGGGGCCCGGGCCGGGGCCTCCGGCGACCGCGTCCTGGCCGCGCGGCTCCGGATCGAGCAGCTCTACCTGGATAGCCGTCGCAACCAGGCGACGGACGCGTTCGTGGACGAGCTCCGGGGCCTGATCGGCCTGCTGGAGCGGGAGGGGAGCGAGCGGGCCACGGCCCGAGCCCGGCTGCTCCTGGGGGTCTTCCTCTTCTGGCAAGGTCGCGCGGCGGAGGCGGTGGCGACCCTCGAGCGTGCGGCGGACCTCGCCGGCTCGGCCGGGGAGGGGCAGATGGAGTCGGAGGCCATCGTCTGGCTCACCGTCGCATTGGAGATCGGGCCAACCCCTGCCGCCGAGGGGCTCCGATACCTCGAGGGGCTCGATGAGCGGACCGCCGCCCTCCGCCGGGGGCGTGCCCAGGTGGATCTCGTCGCCGCGTACCTGCTCGCTCTGGGTGGCGAGTTCGACGAGGCCCGCCAGCGGGTGGAAAGGGCCAGGGTCGTGCTCCAGGACCTCGGTGAGCGCCTGGCGCTGCTCGCTTGGGTGCCCACGCACCGGTACATGATCGAGTCGCTGGCCGGGGATCTCGGGGCAGCGGAGATGGCCGCCCGGGAGTGCTGCGAGGCCCTCGAGGGGATGGGGGAGGTCGCCTACCTCGCCAGCCGGATCTCGAACCTGGCCCACGCGGTTCAGCTCCAGGGCCGGACCGGGGAGGCCGAGGCGCTGGCCGAGAGGGGCCGCCTCTTGGCGCAGCCCAACGACGTCGACGCCCAGATCCTCTGGCGGGAGGCACTGGCCCGGGTCCGTGCGGCACGGGGCTCCTTCGACGAGGCGGAGACCCTGGCCCGCGAGGCGATCGCCCTGGCCGACCGCACCGACTATATGGACCATCGCGCCGACCTGCGGGCCGATCTCGGCGAGGTCCTCTCGCTCGCCGGGCAACCGGACGAGGCTGCGGCCGCCTTCCGGGAGGCTCTCGACCTCTTCGAGGCTAAGGGCAACGTCGTGAGCGCCGGCCGCATGCGCGAACGCCTGGCCCGGCCCGAAGCCGGCCGCGGCTGACCGGCGGTCATCGACGCGCTACAGTCCGCTCATGGCGGTCCGCCACCCCCTGTTCACGGACGAGCACGAGGAGCTCCGGGTCCACGTCCGCAGGTTCGTGGAGGAGGAGCTCGCCCCCCACGCCGCGGAGTGGGAGGCGGCCGGCGAGTTCCCGGACTCCGTGTTCCGGCGGATGGGGGAGCTCGGCTTTCTGGGCGTCCGGTACCCGGAGGAGCACGGCGGGCAGGGCGGGGACTGGGGCCACGCGATCGTGATCGCCGAGGAGCTGGCCAGGGCCGGGGCCGGCGGGGTGGGCATGGCCATCGCCGTGCAGAGCGAGATGGCCA
>JACQTL010000131.1 GCA_016210805.1 Actinomycetota bacterium
GGGGGCCGTCGTCGGCGCGCCCGGGGCCTCGGTCCGGGGGCCGATCGAGGTCTTCGCTCCCGACGTGCACCTGGCCGACCTGCGGGTCGTGGGAGGCCGGACCGGGATCCTGGTCCGCGGCGTGGACGGGGCCCGCATCGAGCGGGTGTGGGTCGCCGGGACCGAGCTCCACGGGATCGAGGTCTCCGACGGGTCCGCCGTCGTCGAGGCGTGCCGGATCGAGGGGATGACCAGCCCCTACGCGCAGGGGTTCGAGGTCCGCAACAGCACCGGGCGGCCCCACACGTTCGTGCGGGGCTGCCACGTGTCGTCGGGCCAGGAGGGGATCGTCTCCCACGTGAGCCGGGTCCACTTCCTGGACAACGTGGTCACGGGCACGACCCTGCGGGCCATCGTGGTCACGGAGATGAGCGAGGGCCTGGTCCGCGGCAACGAGGTCCGGGACGTCATGGGGAGCGGGATCTACTGCGGCGACATGTCGCGCTGCGAGATCCTGGACAACACGGTCGCCGGCGTGGCCGTGAACCCGAACGGCGTGAAGGCCCAGGCGGGCCACGCCGTGGTCGGCTTCTACCACTCGGTCCTCCGGCTCACGGATAACCGGTTCGAGGGCATCGGGGCGCCGGACCCGGTCCGGATCGCCCTGGGGACGATGGAGGTGGATCGGTTCCCCCTGTCGATCTGGCCCCGAGGGTGGCGGGGCGCGATCCCGGCCGTCTGGGTGGCCGGGGCCTCCATCGGCGGCCTGGCCCTGGTCCGGTTGGCGGCCGGCCCGCTGGTCCGCCGGCGGTGGCGCCGGACGTCGCGGCCCCCGGCGTTCGGGTCGGGCGTCCCCCGGGGGCTGCTCTGGGGCCTGGTCGCCGGCTTCGCCGTGCAGAGCTTCCACATGCTCGAGCACTCCGTGCAGGTCTGGCAGGTCTACGTGGCCGACGCCGAGATCCGGAGCGGCCTGGCCGGGCAGGCCGTGGACACGGAGTGGGTGCACTTCACGTACAACGCCGCGGTGCTCGGGTTCCTGATCGTGGTGTGGAGCATCCTCCGGGACCTCCCCGACGGGACGCGCCCGGGACGTGGCGGCGCCGCGTTCCTCCTCGCCGCCCTGGTGGTCCAGGGCTATCACCTCGCCGAGCACGCCGCGAAGATCGTCCAGCACGTGAGCACGGCGGTGGACCCGGCCCCCGGCATCCTCGGCCACCGGTTCGGCCTGGTCTGGTTCCACTTCGGGATCAACCTGGCGGTGTACGCGGGGATGGCCGTGGCCCTCGCGGGCGTCCTCCGCGCGGCGGTACGATGGGCGCCGGCCGGACGGGTCGCGTCCCGGGGCGAGCTCGCCCCCGCGCCCGGCCGGTCCTGACGGCGACTCGGTGATCCCGTACCTCGTGGTCTTCGGAGCGAGCGCGGGGGTGACCTTCCTGGCCACCCCCCTGGTCCGCCGTCTCGCCATCCGGTTCGGGGCCATCGACCACCCCTCGGACCGGAAGGTCCACCCCCGGCCCACCCCCACGCTCGGCGGGGTGGCCATCTTCCTGGGCGTGCTGGCCGGCCTGGAGATCACGCGCCTCCTGCCGTTCTTCTCCGACCTCCGCCGGACCTCGTCCGAGCTCCTGGCCGTGGCCATCGGGGCCGCGGCCATCGTGCTGCTGGGCGTGTACGACGACGTCCGGGGGGCGCGGGTGTCGACCAAGGTGTCCGGCCAGGTCCTGGCCGCGGGCGTGATGGTCCTGCTCGGCGTGCAGCTCCTGTACCTGTGGCTCCCGGGGCAGGGGATCCTGTCCCTGGGGCCCGACCTGGCCGTGCCCCTCACGATCCTGTGGGTCCTGGCCATGGTGAACGCCGTTAACCTGATCGACGGGCTCGACGGGCTGGCCGCCGGGATCGTGGCGATCGCCGCGGCCGCCTTCTTCGTGTACACGTTCAAGGACCCCAGCCTGTTCGGGGCGGCGTCCTCGGGGGCCACGATCTCCGCGGTCGCCGCCGGGGCGGCGATCGGGTTCCTGCCCTGGAACTTCCACCCGGCCCGCAACTTCATGGGGGACTCGGGGTCGATGCTACTCGGGCTCCTCCTGGCCGCCGCCACGATCGTGGGCGTGGGCCGGAACCCGTTCCCCCCCGCCACCGGGGACTTCGCCGTATTCGCGATCCCGATCCTGGTCCCTCTGTTCGTGCTGGCCGTGCCGTTCCTGGACGTCTTGCTGGCCATCCTCCGGCGGGTCCGCCGGAGGCGCCCGGTGACGCACGCCGACAAGGAGCACGTCCACCACCGGCTGATGGACATCGGGCACAGCCACCGGCAGGCCGTCCTCCTGCTCTACCTGTGGAGCGCGCTGATCTCGGTCTCCGCGCTGGCCGTCGGGCTGATCGACGGGCGCCTGGCGGTGGGGGTCATCTCCGCGGCCGCGGTCACCGTGATCGCCCTGACCCTCCTGCCTCGCCTCCGCCGCCGGCGCCGCCTGCGCGTCGTGGCGGCCGAGGACGAGCACGCGGCGTGAGGCCGGCAGGGCGGGCTCCGGGCGCGTCCGCATGAACGTGGCCAGGACGAACGAGCCCGCCTACGCCGGCGGAGCCACCTTCGCGAAGCTCCCCCTCGTGCTGGATCCCGGGGAGCTGACCGGCGCCGACGTGGCCATCGTGGGGGCCCCGGTGGACGACGCGGTGTCCTACAGGCCCGGGGCCCGG
Organism: Actinomycetota bacterium; assembly: GCA_016210805.1. Classification (GTDB taxonomy): domain Bacteria; phylum Actinomycetota; class UBA4738; order UBA4738; genus JACQTL01. The sequence continues at coordinate 2,677 of JACQTL010000131.1, forward strand.
TTCGGCCCCCGGGCCATCCGCCTGGCCGACGTGTCCGGCGGCGCGCCCCCCTCCCGACCCCACCTCGAGCTGGGCGTCGATCCCTTCGAGGTCCTCACGGTGGTGGACCACGGGGACGCCGAGGTCGTCCCCGCCGACAAGGAGGCCTCCCACCGGGCCATCCGCCGGGCCGTGGCCGGCGTGGTGGAGGCCGGATGCGTCCCCATCGTGCTGGGTGGGGACCACTCGATCGCCTATCCCGACGTGGGCGCGGTGGCCGACCGGGTGGGGGCCGACTCGCTGGGCCTCGTGCACTTCGACGCCCACGCCGACGACGCCGACGAGCTCTACGGCGTGCGCTGGTCGCACGGGACGCCCCTCCGCCGCCTGGTGGAGGACGGGTCGCTCCACGGGCGGAACATCGTGCAGGTCGGCCTGCGCGGGTACTGGCCCGAGCCGGAGGTGTTCGCCTGGGCCCGGGAGCAGGGGTTCCGCTGGCACCTCCAGGTTGAGGTCGACGAGCGGGGGATCGGGCCCGTCATGGACGACGTGGTGGGGTCGATGCGGGGTCTCGACCACGTGTTCCTGTCGGTCGACATCGACGTGTGCGACCCGGCCTTCGCCCCGGGCACGGGCTCACCCGAGCCCGGGGGCCTCACCGCCCGGGAGCTACTAACCGCCGTGCGCAAGGTGGCGCTCGAGCTCCCCCTCGCCGGGATGGAGGTCGTGGAGGTCTCCCCGCCGTACGACCACGCGGACGTCACGGCGCTCCTCGCCCAGCGCGTCGTCCTGGAAGCGCTGTCCGGCATGGCCCTCCGCAAGCTGGGCCGCGAGCCCAGGCCCGAGCGCGACGGCGGACTAGTCTGACTCGGACTACTTGGCCAGCGCGGTGCAGAAGGACGCGTAGGCCTCGACGTAGCGGTCGATGTCCGCCTCGGTGTGCTGCACCGAGATCGTCCACTGCTCCTCGTCGCCGGGGGTCATGAACACGCCCCGGTTGATCACCCAGCCCCAGCTCGCGTAGAAGAGCCCCTCGTGGCACTCCAGGTAGTCGCGGTACTGGGTGAGGGGCTCTGCCCGGTAGGAGACGTTCCCCTTGCACCCGAAGTCCCGGACGTGGGCCGGGATGCCGTTCGCCTCGAGGGCCGCGCGGCACCCGCTCGCCATCCGGCTCCCGAGCTCGGCGAAGCGGCGATAGGCGTCGTCGGTGAGGACCTCGGTCAGGGTGGCCAGCCCGGCCCGCATGGCCAGGGGGTTCCCGTTGAACGTCCCCTGATGGGCCACCCCGTGCCCGATCTCGTCCATCACGGCGGCCGTCCCGCCGAACGCCCCGATCGGCACCCCGCCCCCGATGGCCTTGGCGAAGCAGGCCAGGTCGGGCTGCACCCCGTAGAGCTCGATGGCCCCGCCCGGCGCGATCGTGGCCCCGCACTTCACCTCGTCGAAGACCAGCACGACCCCGTGGCGCGTGCACAGCTCCCGGACGGCCTCCAGGTACCCGGGGTTGGGTGGGACGATGCCGATGTTCATCATCACGGGCTCGATGATCATGGTCCCGATCCGGGGCCCCCCGTCCCGGGACGCGTCCTCGTCCAGGACCCGGCGGAGGGCGTCGGCGTCGTTGAACGGCACGACCACGAGGTCGTCGGCCGTGTGTCCGGGGATCCCCCGGGAGAACGGGGTCGAGGCCGGCCTCTCCGGCTCGCCCAGCTCGTACATCGACGGGACCACCGAGAACATCACCTGGTCGTGGTGACCGTGGTACGAGCCCTCGATCTTGATAACGCCGTCGCGGCCCGAGGCGGCCCGGGCCACGCGGAGGGCGTCCATCGTGGCCTCCGTCCCGGAGTTCGAGAACCGGACCCGCTCGAGGCGGAACCGCCGGCACAGCTCCTCGGCCAGGGCCACGCCGGCCTCCGTGGTCACGGCGAAGTGGGTCCCCTCCCCGGCGGCCCGCTCGATGGCCTCCACGACCCTGGGGTGGGCGTGGCCCACGGCCATCGTCCCGAAGCCGTTGTGGTAGTCGACGTACTCGTTCCCGTCGACGTCCCACACGCGGCTGCCCCTGCCCCGCTCGAGGTAGATCGGGTAGGGGTCGTTCGCCTGGAAGGACGATGCGACGCCGAGCGGCATCGAGCGGACCGCGCGCCCGTGGAGCGCCGCCGAGGCGCGGGTCCTGGCGAGCGTGGTCTCGCGCTCCAGCTTCTCGATCTCGCCCGCCCGGGCGAGCAGCCGGTCGATGTCGACGTCCGTGGGCACCGGCGCCTCCCTCCCTCTCGGTCGCTCCACCGTACGGGTGACCCCATCCGCGAGCATTGTCCATTCCGTACAAGGCCTCCGGGACCCCGCGCCGGGCCGGGTCACCCGGGTCCGACCGCTTGGCACATAATCGACCCACCGTCATTGGAGGGATGGTCGGGTGACCGAGAGCGACGTGCGGCTCGAGCGCGTCACCAAGGTCTTCGGCGACGTCGTGGCCGTGGACGACCTGTCGCTCGACATCGTCCGCGGTGAGTTCTTCAGCCTCCTCGGCCCCTCCGGGTGCGGGAAGACCACGACGCTCCGCATCCTGGGGGGGTTCGAGGAGCCCACGGAGGGAACCGTGCACCTGGGCGGCGCCGACGTCACGGGCCTGCCTCCCTACCGCCGGGACGTGAACACCGTGTTCCAGTCCTACGCGCTCTTCCCCCACCTCGACGTCTTCGAGAACGTGGCCTTCGGCCTCCGCCGGAAGAAGGTGGCCAGGGCCGAGCTCGGCCGGCGGGTGGGGGAGATGCTCGACCTCGTGGACCTCCCCGGGATGGAGCGCCGCCGGCCCACCCAGCTCTCCGGGGGCCAGCAGCAGCGCGTCGCGCTGGCGCGCGCGCTCGTGAACCGGCCTCGCGTGCTCCTCCTCGACGAGCCGCTCGGAGCGCTCGACCTGAAGCTGCGGAAGCAGATGCAGCTCGAGCTGAAGCGGATCCAGCACGAGGTCGGGATCACGTTCGTCCACGTCACGCACGACCAGGAGGAGGCGATGACGATGGCCGACACGATCGCCGTCATGAACGAGGGCCGGATCGAGCAGCTCGCCACGCCGGAGGAGCTCTACGAGCGGCCTCGCACCGCGTTCGTGGCCGGCTTCCTCGGGGTCTCGAACCTTCTCTTCGGCGCCGTGGCGGGCGAGAATCTCGTGCGGCTGGACGGCGGGGCCGAGATCCGGGTTCCGAAGGACGTGCTGGCCGGTCTCGCAGGCCGCGTCGCGGTCGGCGTGCGCCCGGAGAAGATCCGCCTGATGGCCGAGGTGAACGCTCTTTCGGGCACCGTCGTGGAGCGGTCGTACGTCGGCGTCTCGACCCAGTACATCGTCGAGACGCCCGCCGGCGTCATCACGGTTTACGTCCAGAACGCCGATGCCCGCACGCCGGGAGCGGTGCCGGGAGACCCGGTCACGCTGGGCTGGGACCCGGAGGCGAGCTTCGTCGTCGAGATTCCCGAGGAGGGCAAGGAATGACCGAGCCGATCACCCGCAGGCAGCTTCTTCGACGTGCCGCGCTCGGCGGCGCCGCGGCTCTCACCCTGCCGAGCATCCTCGCCGCGTGCGGCGGCGGGGAGGAAGGAGGCGGTGGCGAGGGCAAGGAGACGCTCACGATCTCGAACTGGCCGCTCTAC
>JACQTL010000125.1 GCA_016210805.1 Actinomycetota bacterium
GGCCGAAGCGCACCGAGATCCGGTCCAGGGCCAGTCCGTCCCGGGAGGGCTGCCGCTCGGCCAGGGGACGCCCGTACGGCGTTCCGCCGCTCATGCCCTTGCCCCCCTGCCCGTACGGCCCGACGCCCCGCCAGGGCGCGGGGTCCACGTCGGGGAAAAAGGGCGGATCGGAGCCCCGGCCGGAGAGCACCTCGTCGTTGGCCCGGAGGACGTGGGCCACGACGTCGTCGAGGTCGTCCGCGGCCACGGGCGCCGGGAGCAGGTCCCGCTCCGGCCCGGGAGCGGCGCCGAGCGGCCAGCGCACCGTCCGCCTGGGCTCGAGCACCTGGTCGTGGACCCGGAGGAGGGGCGGGAGAAGGTCGGGCCCGATCCCTCCCGCCACGAGGAGCACGTTGGCCTGCCGGGGCGTGTCCACCAGGTGGAGCTCGGGGCGGAGCCGGAGGGCCCTCACGGCCTCCCTGGCTCCCTCGCCCGTCGCCGCGAAGACGGGCACGGGGGCGCCGGCGGCCAGCCGGGCGAGGAGGCGCCTCACGCCCATTCCAGGGCCCGTTCCCGCCAGGTGTAGAGGATCCCGAGGACCAGGATCGTGATGAACATCAGCATCTCGACGAGGGCGGTGATGCCCTCGCGGACGAACACGACCGCCCACGGGTACATGAAGACCATCTCCATGTCGAAGGCCAGGAACAGCAGGGCCATGGCGTAGTAGCGGAAGTGGAACCGGGCCCAGGCGTGGACGACCGGCTGGTGCCCCCCGGCGAACGGGACCCGCTCCGGGCCGGTCAGCATGGGCGGGTTCATCGCGTCCCCCGCCATCCGCACGGCGAGGGCCGCGATCGTCCCCGCGAGGAGGACCGCGACGACGGCGCCGAATGCGGCCATCAGGCCGCGTAGTCCTCCGGGTTCTGCTCGAACTCCTCCTTGCAGTCGATGCTGCAGAAGTAGTACGAGGTGCCGCCGTACTCGTGGGTCGCGGCGGCTTCGTCCTCCTCGACCTGCATCCCGCACACCGGGTCGATGGCCATCGTCGTCTCCTTCCTCGCTGTCGGTGTGTCAGTGCTACCCGGTCAGCGCCCGACCATCCGATCGACCGCGGTGACCAGCTCCTCGACCTTCTCGTCGCCGCCCCCGGTCTCGAGGCTCTCCCGGACGCAGTGCTCCACGTGGTCGCGGAGGAGCCCCAGGGAGACCCGGCGGAGCGCCGCCTGGGCCGCGTTGATCTGGGTGAGGATGTCGATGCAGTACTGGTCCTCCTGGACCATCCGGGTGATCCCCCGGACCTGCCCCTCGACCTTGCGGAGGCGCGTGAGCACCTCGTCCTTCTTCAGCGTGTAGCCGTACATCGCATCCCTCCGAACGGACCCCGGCGGCCCGGTTCTCGTTCCGGGCCGAGTATACCCTACCCCCCTAGGGTGTCACGTCGGCCAAGAGCCGCACGCCGACCGGCCCTCCGGGAAGGGGGCGATGGACCCATGGTCCGGAGGGAAGCCGGCCGGACGATGGAGAGGCCATGGGGACGGCGACCATCCTCGTCGTCGATGACGAGCGTAAGATGCGCGACCTGGTCCGCTCGTACCTCGAGCGGGAGGGGTACGCGGTGCTGGTGGCCGGGACCTGCCAGCGAGCCCTGGAGGCCGCGTCGCGGGTGCCGCCCGACCTGGTCGTCCTCGACCTGATGCTCCCCGACCTCTCCGGCGAGGAGGTTGCCCGGACCCTCCGCGCCGGCTCGGAGGTCCCCATCATCATGCTCACCGCCCGGGCCTCGGAGGAGGACCGGGTGGCGGGCCTCAGGCTCGGCGCCGACGACTACGTCGTCAAGCCGTTCGGGCCCCGGGAGCTGGTGGCCCGCGTGGAGGCCGTCCTCCGCCGCTCGGGGGGCCGGCTGGCGGGCGACACGACGTCCTTCGACGGTGGGGGCCTGCGGATCGACCGTTCCGCCCGGGAGGTCCTCGTCGGAGGGGAGCCCGTGGACCTCACCCGGAGCGAGTTCGACCTCCTCTCGGCCCTGGCCCAGCACCCGGGCCGCGTCTACTCCCGATACGAGCTGGTCACCCGGGTCCAGGGATACGACTACGACGGATACGAGCGGACGATCGACGCACACGTGAAGAACCTCCGGCGCAAGCTCGGCGACGACCCGCGGAGCCCGCGGTTCGTGCTGACCCTGACGGGGGTCGGCTACAAGCTCGGCGTGAAGCCCGATGCGTAGGGCCGGTCGTTCCTTCGGCTTCCGGCTGGCCGTGGCGTTCGCGGGGGTCGGGCTCGCGGCCGCCGCGGTGACCGCGCTCCTGGTGAACCTGTCGTTCGAGCGGCGCTTCACCGGCTACCTGGAGGAGCAGCAGGGCGGTCGCGCGCGTCAGTTGGTGGCGGCCCTGGCCGGCTCCTACGAGCGCATGGGCGGATGGGACACGCGTGACCTGGACGATCTCGCGGCCTTCGCCCTGATGGACGGCGGCGAGGTGCGGCTCCTGGACGCCGCCGGCGAGGTGGTGTGGCAGCCGGCCTCCGTCCCCGGCGCCGCGGGCATGGCGGAGATGCACCGCCGGATGATGGGCGACGGCCCGATCGGGTCCGAGCAGCGCATCCCGGTGGAGGTGGGCGGCGCCACGGTCGGCACGGTCGTCCTCAGGCTGCCCCGGGCCGGCCTCCTTCCCCAGGACGTGGAGTTCCGAGACTCGATCAACCGGCTCCTCCTCTACGGAGGCCTCGCCGCGGGAGGCCTGGCCCTGCTCCTCGGCGTGTTCCTGGCCCGGATGGCCACCCGTCCGGCACGCGAGCTCACCCGAGCCGCCCGCCGGCTGGCCGCCGGGGAGCACGGGGTCCGGGCTTCCCACGACGCCCCGGACGAGTTCGGTGAGATGGCCCGGGCCTTCAACGCCATGGCGGACATCGTCGAGGAGGAGGACCGGCTGCGCCGCGCGTTCGCCGCCGACGTGGCCCACGAGCTCCGGACGCCGCTGGCGATACTGCGCACCCACCTGGAGGCGATGCAGGACGGCATCGTCCCCACCGGGGCCATCGAGCTCGGATCGCTGCACGAGGAGGTCCTCCGGCTGTCTCGTGTGGTGGCCGACCTGGAGATCCTCGCCTCCGCCGACGCGGCGAGCTTCTCGCTGGACCGCCGGGCCGTCGACCTCCGGGAGGTCGTGGGTGCCTCGATCGCCGGATTCGCCGACGGCTTCGCCAGGGAGTGGATCGCCGTGGAGGCCACGCTCGAGCCCGCGGTCGCGGAGGTCGACCCCATCAGGGTTCGGCAGATCTTGGAC
>JACQTL010000134.1 GCA_016210805.1 Actinomycetota bacterium
CCCTCCAGGGCCACCATGGGCTGGCCGTTAGATGACATCGGCGAAGTTCCTGTCGATCCGCTTGTACCACCAGTACACGAGGAACAGGCCCACCACGCCGACCCCGGCGGCCGACCCCAACGGTGCCCAGTCCGGCCACTCGCCGTGCACGAGCACCCGGCGGAAGCCGTCCATCACCGGCGCCAGCGGGTTCAGGTAGGGGTAGAGCCCGCGGATCCCCGAGGGGAGGGCCCGCAGCGCCTCGGACATCGGGTACGCGATGGGCGAGGCGAACATCAGGATCTGCAGCAGCATCGGCATCCCGTACCGCGTGTCCCGGAAATACGCGGTCACGGCGGACACGGCCATCGTCACCGCGGTCATCAGGAACAGGAGGATCAGCACGAGCAGCGGGAAGGCCACCCACGTCACGCGCGGCGTCATCCCGTACGCGAGCAGCATCCCCAGCAGGATCACCGAGGACACCAGGAAGTCCACGCCCGACGACATCACCGCGGCCAGGGGGAACGTCTCCCTGGGCAGGTAGATCTTCCTGATCGTGGCCCAGTTCGCGATGATGCTCGACGTCCCGAGGTTCACCGAGGAAGCGAAGAACTGCCAGGGGACCAGGGCCGAGTACGCGAAGATCGGATAGGGGATCCCCTCGCTCCCGATCCGGGCGATCCGCCCGAACACGATCGTGAACACCACCATGAGCATCAGCGGCTGGAGGACGGCCCAGAACGCCCCCAGGAGGGCCTGCTTGTAGCGGACCCGGAGGTCGCGTTCCACGAAGGTGAACAGGATCTCGCGGGACCGGATCAGCTCGCGGAGGGCCTTCCCGATCCGGACCGGGTAGCGCTGGCGGGGGGGCGGCTCGACGTCCAGCTCGGCCGTCGTCCGGGGGCGGACCCGGGGGATCTTGCGGTGGAGGCGTTCCTCCTCGGCGAGCTGCTCGATGGAGGCGGGGCCGAAGGCCTCGTCGTCGCGCATCGTGTCCAGCACGGCGCTGTCCGGGTCGGATTCGGGGGGTTGATCCGGAGCCCGGCCAAAGACGGGTTCGGTCTCGGGTCGGTCCATGTGCTGCAAGAGTCTACAGGCCGTCCGGACGCCGGCTCAGAGGCGCTGCGCCGGGCCCCGACCGGACGCCGAGCCGGCGCCGTCGTCCCCGGCGATCACCACGAGGCCCTCCGCAGTGTCGAGGACGGCGTTCTCGGGCTGATCGAGGACGACCGTGAAGCTCTCGTCCCCTTCGACGTCGAGGTCGCCGTGGACCAGGACGTCGGTCACCCTCCGGAGCGCTCCCGGCGGGAAGACGAGCTCCCCGGACGTCTCCTCGTGGTCCCCGGGGGCCGTGGCCGTGCCGTCCACGGTGTGGAACGGCACGACGATCGTCTCTTCGGCCTCCTCCGAGAGCGTGACCGGCAGGCGGGCGGGGCTCGACCCCTCGTCGCCCTCGATCACCTTGACCTTCGGTTTGATCGAGACCTTCACGCCCTCCGACGAGCCCCCTCCGACCCCGTCGTCGTTCAGGATCGTGGCCACACCCGGCGTCTTGGAGATCGTGGCTCCCTGGGGGTTGGACAGGTTCAGGAGGAACGTCTCGTCGGGCTCGACGACGGTATCTCCCTTCACGGCCACGTCCACCGTCTTGGTGGTCTGGCCCGTCGCCGCCGAAAAGGTCAGGGTCCCCGGAGCGGGCGAGGTGTAGTCCTCGCCGGCCACGGCCGTGCCGTCCGCGGTGGCGTAGTCGACCGTGACGTCCGAGGGTGGCGGGCTGGAGAGCGTGACGGTGAAGGTGAACCGCGTCTGCCGGCTGTTCCCCTCCGTCTTCGAGATGTCGTTCACCGAGATCGTGATGTCCCCGGGCGGCGGCGGCGGGGGATCGCCTCCGTCGTCGTTCACGATCGTGGCCACCCCCTGGGCCTTGGAGATCGACGCTCCCTGCGGGTTGGACAGGTTCAGGGTGAAGGTCTCGTCGGGCTCGACGGCGGTGTCGCCGAAGATCGTCACCCCCACGGTCTTGCTGGTCTGTCCGGGGTTGAACCTGATCCCTTTCGAGACTTCGGCGTAATCCTGGCCCGCGGTCGCCGTGCCGTCCGCTGTCGTGTACTTCACCCTGACGAGCGAATCGGCGGGTGCGGAGAGCGACACCGTGAAGTTGATGAGGCTGGTGCCGCTGTTCCCCTCCGCCTTGGGGGCCGGATCGTCCACCGAGATGGTCACGGCGGAAGGGGGAGGTGCCTCCGAGTCGTCCAGCGGCCCCTCGCAGTCCGGATCGCCGGACCCGTCGGGCCGGTAGTCGATCTTCAGGTCGCCGTCGTTGTCCACTCCGTCGTCGCACTCGACGTCGGGGTTGGTCTCGGTCGTGTCGGTCGGGCTCTCGCAGCCCGGATCGCCCCCGGACGTCCGGAAGTCGATCAGCCCGTCCCCGTCGTTGTCGATCCCGTCGTCGCAGGCCACGGCCGGGTTCGTCTCGGTGGTGTCCTCCGGGGAGGCGCAACCCGGATCGTTCGGATGGTCGATCAGCCCGTCCCCGTCGTTGTCGATCAGGTCGCCGCAGTCGGGGACCTCCTCCATGTCGTCGGTCGGGCCTTCGCATCCCGTGTCCCCGTAGGCATCCACCCGGTAGTCGGTCCGCCCGTCGAGGTCGTTGTCGATCCCGTCGTCGCACTCCGGGCCGGCCGGATCGTGCTCGCTCGTATCGGACCCAGACTCGCAGCCCGGATCCAGCCCGTCCGCTAGCCCGTCGTGGTCGTCGTCTATCCCGTTCGAGCACGCGGGCGCGGGCGGGGCCTCGGGCGCGCCGTTCCAGAAGGGCTCTGGCCCCCCGTTCCACAGGACTGCGGCCTCGAGGGCGAGAGGCCCCTCAGCGGTGGAGAAGAGGCCGTGGCCGCCTTTCGGGATCTTCTGCAGTGTGACCATCGGGTTGTTCCCGGCGGTCAACGTCTCGAAGTAGTCCTCCCAGTGCCTCCTGGAAGCGTCGTTCTCGCCGTTGATCAGGTGGACCCTGGTCCGGTCGTGGTCGTGGTCCGCTGCCGGCGCGTCAGCGCCGTCGTTCCGCCAGCGCTCGATCCAGAGCGCGCGATCCTCTTCGAAGCCCACCAGCTTCATCTCGCAGGGACCACCCCCGGCCGGGTACCCCCAGGGGGAGTCGATCTGCCGCGTGCTGGGACTGGTGGCCGGGTACTCGTAGATCGGGAACTCGGGATCCTGGTCGTTGCATCCCTTGTCGATCGCAGCGTGGGGCGGGCCGGCGAACGGGAAGACCCCGTCCACGAACGTGTCGATCGGGTAGAAGGCGAGAGAAAGAGCGACGGCCGACGAACCCCCGCTCCCGCCTCCGATGCAGAAGCCGCAGACCCCCGCGGAGCCCGGCGAGACCGCCATCGGGATGTAGAGGTTCTCGAACACCCACCGGATGGCCGTGGCCGGGCGGCACGACGTGTGGGAGATCCCGATCTGTTCCCCGGGCTGGGCCTCCATCCAGGCCGAGTTCCAGGCGACCTCGGCGATGCCTATCCCCTGGGTCCTGAGGTCGTTGGCGACCTCCATCGAGCTCTTGATCGCCTCGGTTCCCTTCTCCGGATCTGCTGGCTTCCCCTTCTCGTGGAGGGTCCAGAACTGCTTGCCCGGACCTCCGGAGAAGAACAGCCCCAGACCCCGGGGCGTGCCGGCCGTGGGGCCGGCGTGGGCGATCGTCCCCCCGATGCTCGCCTGCAGGTCGCCGGGACAGCTCAGCGTGAACTTGACGCACGTGAAGTCGTCGTGGCATGCGCCGCCGGTCTGCGTCACGGTGAGGGTACCCAGCTGGTAGGGCGGCCCGGTCACGTGGTAGGCGAGACCGGCCTGGAGGACCGCCCCCTGGGGAGCTGGCAGCGGCGGCGCCGACGCGGCGGCCGTGGCCGCCGGGAACGGGCCGAGGGCCATCATCAGGGCGGCACCGAGGAACGGGATCAGGCCGAGGCGTCGGTGGCGCGCCGCGCCGGTGCGTGGACGGGTCGAGGAGTGCAGGTCGGGCTTCCCCCTGATGGATGGTCGGGACCCCATGCTACGGGAGGGCCGCTCGGGGGGGCAAGGGCAAAGGCACCGTTCGCCGCCTTGGTCCCGTTCGTCCCATCGGCCGGTCGGGGATCGTGGGCGCCCCCGGCCGGGCCCGGTTGCCGCGTGTATCATCGGCGCCGTGCGTCTGGACCGGGGCTTCCTAGCCGAGCACGCCTCCCACACGAACGAGGGGATCCTGGAGCGGGCCCTCCACCTCGAGGTGGGGGGCGAGCGGTGCTTCTCCGTCCTCTACCTGCCCGACGAGCCCAGGGAGCCGGGGTTCGCGGTCTGCCACTCCTACGGCCTGGAGCTCCTGACCATCCGCCGGACCGAGCGCGCCGTGGCCCGGGCCCTGGCCGGCGCGGGGCATCCGGTGATCTCGTTCCACGGCCGCGGCTACGGCGACTCCACCGGGGACCTGGCCGCCCAGGGCCTGGACCGCCACGTCGAGGACCTCCGGGCCGCCGCGGACAGGCTGAGGGCCGAGGCCGGGGTCCAGCGCCTTGGGCTCTTCGGGGCCCGGTTCGGGGGGCTCGTCGCGGGGACGGCGGCTCGCGAGGGCGGCGTGGACCGGCTGGTCCTGGTGAACCCGGCCACCTCCGGCCCCGCGTACTTCGGACAGCTCCTCCGGGAGATGCGACTGGTCCAGATGTCCCTCCAGTCCGGAGGGCCGCGCCGGTCGATGACCGACCTCCTCGACCAGCTCGATCGGGAGGGCGTCCTGGACGTCCTGGGCTACGCGGTCCATCGGGGCCTGTACCGCGACCTGGAGGGCGTGGACCTCACCGCCGACCTGGGGGCCTTCGCCGGCCCGGCCCTCCTCCTCCACGTGGCCAAGCGCCCGGGGCCGCCGAAGGACCTCCTGGCCCTGGCCGAGCGGATCGGCCAGGCCGGAGGCGAGTGTGAGGTGGCCTTCGTCAGGGAGCCGCCGGGCGCGGTGTTCGGCTCGGCGGCGTTCGTGTCCACCAACGACCCGATGGCTCGGGTGGACGTGTCGGAGCCCATGGTCGAGGAGATCGCCTCCCGGACCGTCGCCTGGATGGGGGCATGAGCGTCGAGGAGTTCCCCCTCTACGTGCCGATGGGCGAGGACCGCCTCTGCGCGGTGCTGGCCGCTCCGGAGGGCGAGATGCACGACCTCGGGGTGGTCCTGCTCACCGGGGGCAACTACACGCGGGTCCACCGGAACCGGATGTGGGTCCGGGTGGCCAGGGCCCTGGCCGAGCGGGGGTTCCCGTCGATCCGCGTGGACTACCACGGCGTCGGCGACAGCACCGGCCGGGCCAGGTTCGACATGGAGATTCCCTTCGACTCCGACGCGCTCGCCGCGGCGGACTTCCTCCAGCGGGCCACCGGGGTCACTCGCCTGGTCATGCTGGCCACCTGCTTCGGGGGCCGCAACGCCGTGGTCGCGGCGGCCAAGCACCCGGACGCCGTGGCGGCCACCGTGTTCCCGATGCCGGTCCTGGTACCCCGGGACCGGGGACCGCTCCCCCTGCGCTCGCGGGTCCGGCGCTGGCTGAAGGGCCGGACCCTGGGACGCAAGCTCCTCCGCCGCCCGTCCATCCGCAGGATCAGGACCAGGGCCCACGCCCACCGGGACCAGCCGGCCATGATCGTGAGCCCCAAGCTGAAGGAGGCTCTCAAGGCCTTCCTGCCCCGCGGCACCGTGCGCTTCGTCTACGGCGAGCTCTCGGACTCCCTCGTCGAGATCAGGCACTGCCTGGACGAGGTCCTCCCCCGGCTCGCCGAGGCCGAGCGGCGGAACGTGAGGCTCGACGTCGTCGAGGGAGCCGACCTCCACCGGTTCCAGAGCCTGGAGGAGCAGGACATCGTCGTGGACCGGGCCGTGGGGTCGGTGCTCGACACGTTCCGGTCCCTGGAGGCCAGGGCCCCCCACCCCGCCGGGCGCCCGGCGTAGGCCTGATGGCCGGCCAAGCGCCGCCCCCGGTCTTCGTGGTGGGGTGCCCCCGCTCCGGGACCACCCTCCTGCAGGCCATGCTGTCCTCCCATCCCGACCTGGCCATCCCGCCGGAGAGCCACTTCATCCCGTCGCTCTGGCGGGTCCGGGCCCGGTACGCGCGGGGCGGGGGGGTCGACGCCGAGCGCCTGGCCCGCGACGCCATGTCGACCCTCAGGTTCCGCGAATGGGACCTCCCCGAGGAGGCGGTCCTCGCCGGCGTGGCCGATCTCCGCGATCCGAGCTTCGAGGAGGCCGTGGCGGCGATCTTCCTGGCCTACGCCCGGGCCCGGGGGAAGAGCCGGTGGGGCGACAAGACCCCCGGGTACTCGCTCGACCTCCCCCTGCTCGCCGAGGCCCTCCCGTCGGCCCGGTTCGTCCACCTGATCCGGGACGGGCGGGACGTGGCCCCGTCGCTCCTGGAGATGCCCTGGGGCCCGAGGTCGCTCGCCGAGGCCGCGTTCGTGTGGCGGTACCGCGTCCGCCGGGGGCGGGCCGGCGGCCGGGCGGCGGGCCCCGAGCGGTACCGGGAGGTCCGCTACGAGGCCCTCGTGGAGGATCCGGGGGCCGTGCTCGCCGGGGTCTCTTCCTTCGTGGGGCTGGACCTCCGCCCGGAGATGCTGGACCCGGCCTCCCGGCGGGACGAGGTCGTGCCGGAGCGGACCCGGGGCCAGCACCGCAGCCTGGAGCGTCCCCCCACCGCGGGGATCCGGGACTGGCGCCGGGACCTCTCCCCGGCCGATGTGGACCGCATCGAGGCGGTGGCCGGGGACCTCCTCGAGGAGCTGGGCTACGAGCGCTCCGCCCGACCCCGGTCCCCCGGGGGCCGCGCCGCCGGCCTGGCGGCCGTGGCCCGGGGGCAGGTCCGGGCGGCCCTGTGGCGGGTCCGCCACCTCGTCCTCGGCCGGGCCCGCGGACGGATCCCTCCGTCCCGGAGGTGGTAGGCCGATGAACCCGCCCGATCCGGCCGTCCCGCCCGCCTTCGTGGTCGGGCCGGGCCGGTCCGGGACGACGATGCTCCGCCTGATGCTGGACGCCCACCCCCGCCTGGCCATCCCCCCCGAGTCGCACTTCGTCCCGGCCGTCTGGCGGGTCCGGCGGCGCTACCAGAGGCCCGGCGGCGTGGACGCCGCCCGCCTGGCCCGCGACATCGTCGGCACGTTCCGGTTCCGGGAATGGGGCCTGCCCGCCGAGGAGGTCCTGGACCGGGTCAGGGCCCTGGACCGGCCCACCGTGGCCGACGTGGTGGAGGCCGCGTTCCTGGCCTACGCGGCCCATCACGGGAAGGACCGGTGGGGGGACAAGACGCCGTCCTACGGGCTGGACCTCCCCCTGATCGCCGGGATGTTCCCGGAGGCCCGGTTCGTGCATCTCGTCCGGGACGGGCGCGACGTGGCCCTGTCGCTCCGCGACGTGCCCTGGGGCACATCCGATCCCGTCCAGGCCGCCGAGTTCTGGTCGCACCGGGTCCGGGTGGCCCGCCGGGACGGGACGGCCCTCGGCCCCGGCAGGTTCCTGGAGCTCCGGTACGAGGACCTGGTGGCCGACCCCGAGGGCGTGCTCGGCCGGGTGTGCGGGTTCCTGGACCTCGACCTCCGACCGGAGATGCTCCGGTACTTCGAGCGGTCCGGGCGGGCCCTCCCGGAGCGGGTCCGCCGGAGCCACGAGCACGAGGGGAAGCCGCCCACGGCCGGGCTCCGGGACTGGCGGCGGGAAATGGACCCCGTCGACGTGGCCCTGTTCGAGGCGGTGGCCGGGGAGGAGCTCGAGGCGCTGGGGTACGAGAGGTCGACCCCCCGGCCCTCGGCGGGGATCCGCCTGCGGGCCGGGGTCCGCCGGGTCCGCACGGGCCTGAGCCGGGCGGCGTGGCGGGCCCGCTTCCGGGCGGTGCTGCTCCTCCGCCGGGACCGCTTCCCGCCGTCCCGGCGCTGGTAGGCGCGGCTACACTCGCCGTGATGTCCGAGCGCGAGCCGCCCTCCCCCCCCGCCGGCCCTCCCGTCTTCGTGGTGGGGTGCGGGAGGTCGGGGACCACGATGTTCCGGTTGATGCTCGACTCCCATCCGGAGGTGGCCGTCCCGGGGGAGTCTCACTTCGTGCCGGGGCTCTGGCGCCGCCGCCGGCGGTACGTCCGGGACGGGCGGCTCGACCCCCGGGCGCTCGCCGCGGCACTCGTGGCCACCCCGCACTTCGGGAACTGGGGGATCCCCGCCGGGGCGGTGTGGCGGCGGGTCGACGCCCTGGAGGGGGCGGGCTTCCCGGAGGTGGTCGAGGCCGCCTTCATGGCCTACGCCGACCGCCACGGGAAGGTCCGGTGGGGGGACAAGACCCCGATCTACGTGCTGTCGATCCCGCTCCTGGCCCGCCTGTTCCCCGGGGCCCGCTTCGTCCACCTTATCCGCGACGGCCGGGACGTCGCCCTGTCTTACCTCTCGGTGCCGTGGGGTCCGGAGTCGATCTGGGACGCCGCGGCTAAGTGGCGCCGGGACGTGGGGGCGGGGATCCGGGACGGGAGGCCCCTCGGCGCCGAGCGGTACCTGGAGGTGGGATACGACGACCTCGTGGCCGACCCGGAGGGCGTGCTGGCCCGCGTGTGCGCGTTCGCCGGGCTGGAGTACAGCCCCCGGATGCTCGAGTACCACCGAGACGGGGAGGAGCGGATCCAGTCCCCTCCCTCGGGGGTCCCCTTCCACGCCAGGGCCGCCCGCCCGCCCACCAGGGGCGCTCGGGACTGGCGGACCGAGATGGCCGAGGCCGACGTCATGGCCTTCGAGGCCGCGGCCGGTGACCTCCTGGAGGAGCTCGGCTTCGAGCGGCGCCACGAGCGCCTCCCGGCCGGGATCCGGGCCCAGGCGGCCGCCCGCCTGGCCGGGATCCGGACCCGGGGCGCCGTGGCCACGGCCCGCAAGCGGCTCCGCCAGCGCCGCGGCGGACCCGGTCCGGGGGAGCGGACCTCGGGGGCCCCCCTCTCCGAGGACGCCCGCTAGCGTCGCCGGGGCCGGGCCCCGATGCGGCGGGAGCGGGCCTTCAGCTCGCGGCGGAACTCGCCCCAGGCGAAGACCGTGCGCTTCCCGTCGACCAGGGTCCGGTCGCCGGCGGCGGAGAGCGTGTGGAGGCCGTCGGGGAACGGTCCCCCGGGGTCCGGCTCGACCACGGCTACGACCCGCTCGCGGAACTCGGTGGGGGACAGGCGCTCGACCAGGTTTACGGCCACCGCCCCGCCGTAGGTCCGCGAGGCATCCTGGGCCGGCCGGTACAGGCGCCCCTCGTTCACGAACGGGGTCCCGGCGGGCCGGGAGGAGCGCACGTCGGTCTTCACCGGGTTCGCCGCGTGGGCCTCCCAGGGACCCTCCAGGTCCTGGGCGTGGAACACGTGGAGCTTCTCGTTCACGCCCCGGTCGGCGTCGGTGCACATGAGCCACCACCGGCCCTCGTGCCGGAACACGGTGGGGTCCAGCGCGGCCAGCCCGCTGACCAGCGTGGCCACGGGCTCCCACCGCGAAGGCGGGTCGACGGCGCGGTGGAGCACCACCTCCCGGGCCTCGGCGGTCTCGGGGACGCAGTAGACCTCTTTATCGTGCTCGAAGACGTACGGGTAGGAGGCGTGGACCGGCAGGGCCAGGGCCGGCCGCGGCCTCCCGGCCCGCCCGTCGGGCCCGGCCTCGATCGCGTCGATCCGCCCCCGGGCCGCCCGCTGGTCGTAGTGCTCGACGAGCACGGTGAGCGCCTCGCCGGGGACCGCGAACGGGTCGGCCACGTAGGTCCCCCGGCGGGGCTCGGGGAGCCACCGGACGTCGTCGGTGGCCGGCCGTTCCAGGAACGAGGCGATGGGCCGCTCGGCCACTCCGACGTTCCACTGGTCCGCCCGGGACAGGCCGCGGAGCTGGGCCCGGATCCACCGC
>JACQTL010000127.1 GCA_016210805.1 Actinomycetota bacterium
CCCCCTGCGGGCCACGGCGATCGCCTGCACCGGCGAGCCGCACTGCAACTACTCGGTGACCGAGACCAAGGGCAAGCTCCAGCAGATCGTGGCCCATCTGGAGGCGCGATGGGGCGACCGGCTGGGCGGGTTCCGGCTGAACCTGGACGGCTGCCCGCACGCCTGCGCGCTCCACTGGGTCGGCGACGTCGGGCTGATGGGCACGACGGCCCGCGAGGCCGTGAACGGCGAGCGCCAGGCCTACGACCTGTTCCTCCGGGGCGGGGTCGGACCGGAGCAGGCCATCGGCCGGCCACTGGTCCGCCGGGTCCCCTTCCCGCACGTCGAGACGGTCCTGGACCGGCTGATCGGCGCCTGGATCGATCGGCGCGGCGAGGACGAGTCGTTCCGGGACTTCTGCATCCGAACGCCAGACGAGGACCTGGTGGGGATCGCGGGAGGAGGTGGAGCGCCATGAGCCGCTCCCTGGCGATCGACGAGTACGACGCCGGCGAGCTCGCCGTCCGGTTCGAGGCCGAGCCGCCCGAGGAGCTCCTCGCCTGGGCCCTGGACCGCTTCCATCCCCGGCTCGCCATCGCCGAGGGCGGGGGCGCGGAGGGCATGGTCATCCTGGACATGGCGGTCCGGATCGAGCCCGAGGTGCGGGTGTTCACCCTGGACACCGGGCGGCTCCCCGAGGAGAGCTACGACCTGGTCGAGCGGGTCCGGGCTCGTTACGGGGTGAGGATGGAGATGGTGTTCCCGGAGGCGGAGCAGGTCGAGGCGCTGACCGGCCGGCACGGCCCCAACCTGATGCGCCAGTCGGTGGACCTCCGGCTCCTGTGCTGCCAGGTCCGGAAGGTGCTTCCGCTCCAGCGCCACCTCCGATCGCTGGATGCCTGGGTGACCGGCCTCCGCAGGGAACAGTGGGCCAGCCGGGCCGAGGTCCGCAAGCTCGAGCTGGACCACGACCACGGCGGGATCGTGAAGCTGAACCCGCTGGCCGACTGGACCAAGGGGGAGGTGTGGGATTACATCCGGGCCAACGACGTCCCCTACCACGCGCTGTACGACCAGGGGTACACCTCGATCGGCTGCGCCCCCTGCACCCGAGCCATCCAGCCCGGCGAGCCCGACCGCGCGGGCCGGTGGTGGTGGGAGACCGACGGGCCGAAGGAGTGCGGCATCCACTGCGCCATCTACACGGGGGGCTTCGAGCACGAGCTCGAGGCCATCCTGGGGCGCACCGGGTCCGACGGCGCCGGGCACGACCGTGCGGGGCCCCCCGGCGAGCAGGAGCGGGAGCGATGAGGATCGGGGACGTCCAGCGCGCCCTGGTGGCGGCGGAGGCCAGGGCCCTGGCCGAACGGGTGGACGACCCCACCGCGCGCCGTGGCTACGAGGAGCTCGCCGCCCTGGTCGAGGCCGGCGAGGTCCCGGACGACCGGCCCGGCGCCGTCCTGGCCCTGGAGGCCGTGCTCTCGCTCTCCCTCGAGACCGGGCGGGCCCGGACGGCGCACGGCCCAGCCGGCGCGCGGGCCCTGGCCGCCCTGTGGAGGGAGACGCCCGGCGGCCGGTCGGCGACGGAGCGGCTGGCGGAGCTCAACGGCGCGCTCGGCGCGCTCGGCGGGATGCCGCTCGGGTCCATCCGGTTCGTCGCGGCGGGTCCCGGCGCGTACACGCTGCTCGTCTCGGCGGGCCGGCTCGAGGCCCGGCTGTCGATCGACCGGGACGGGGTCGACCTCCGGGGCCTGACCGTCGGTGGCGGCGGGATCGGGGACTAGCGCGGTGGCCTTCGAGTACCCCGTCGCCCTGGAGGTCCGCGGCCGCCCGGCCGTCGTGATCGGCACCGACGCCGTCGTCCATGGGAAGGCCGACGCCCTGCTCGAGGCGGGGGCGTTCGTGACCGTCGTGGCGGGGGAGCCGGCCTCGGCCCTGGACCGGCTGGAGGAGCGGTCCGGCACCACCGTCCGCCGCCGCCCCTACCGGCCCGGAGACCTGGCCGGGGCGTTCGTCTGCGTCGCCTCCTCGAAAGATGCCGGCGAGCGAGCCGCGATCCATCGCGAGGCCGAGGCCCGGGGGGTGCTGGTCAACGTGATGGACGACCCCGAGCACTGCCACTTCGCGGCGCCGGCC
>JACQTL010000135.1 GCA_016210805.1 Actinomycetota bacterium
CCCCAAGAGTCGCCGCCACGACCAGCGCCGCTCCCCCCAAGACCGCGATGATGCCGAGGCTCAGGCCACCCTCGTCGCCCCCGGGGACCACGGCGATGCTGAACGTGATGGCGGCGCCGCCGCACACCCCGACGTCGTTGCAGTTGCTGGTGGACGCGCTCGCCGTGATCGCGCCAAGGGGGACGATCTGCCCCTCGGCGGTCGGCGACGCGAACGCGTCCTCGGACGGGGGCGGGGGGAGCACGACCTCGGCGGTGAGGTTGAAGGGAAGCGTCGCCGTGTCCGGCCCCGCGAATCGTCCGTCCTCCGGTGTGGGGTCCACCCAGCTCACCGTCTGGGACTCGATGCCGACGCCGGACAGCGACGCGCTCATCCCCAGGTTGGTGACCAGACCCTCCGGGAGGGAGAACTGCATCTGGCCGGAGAACGCGACGGTGGCCCGATCCGAGACGACGCCGTCGTAGCCCTCCAGCGATGGCTGTCCCGCCGGCACCGGCTCGACCCCCGTCAGCGAGTAGGTCAGGACGTGGCCGTTCCCGGGCTCGATGGTTCCGCTGAACGGCTTGGCCGGCGGGGTCTGCGCCCCGGCCTGGGTCGTGGCCAGCACGAGGCTGATCTCGAACGCCGTGACCGCCACGCGCCGCACCGCTGCTCGCACGGCCTCACAGTTGGATGGGAGCGCGCATCGGGTCAGGGCCGAACAGCCTCGCCAGCGCAGGACCCCAGGCCTCTCTGCGTGCTCGCGGGCTTCTGCCCTGACACCCCAGACCCCCCGAGCGTGGACGTGCCCGTTCACCTCTCCGGGACAGGCCTCGGCTCGCGCCCTCCAAGGAGGATCTACTGAACGATGTCCTGGCCGGTGGGAGGCAGGCTGGGATCGGCTCCGCCGGCCTATCGCCCCGGCGTTCCACACTGGATAATCGATGTCGAAGGGAGGGACGATGGCGCTCGAGGCGGTCTACTGGGTCACGCTCGGGGTGGGGCTCGGCATCCTGGCCATCTCGCTCCTGCTGGGCGACATCTTCGACTTCTTCGACGTGGACATCGGGGACACGGGGCTCCCGATCATCCCGGTGTTCTTCGCGGCCATGTCCGCCTTCGGGGCGGGCGGCCTCCTGGGCATCGAGCTGTTCGGGCTGGGGACCCGGGGATCGGTGGTCACCGGCCTCGGGGTGGGGCTCGGAGCGGGGGCGCTCACCGCGCTCCTGTTCGCCGCGCTCCGCCGCCAGGAGACCCACGAGGGCTTCGAGCTCTCCCACATGATCGGGGAGCGGGGCATGTGCACGCTCTCCCTGGGGCCCGGCCGGGTGGGCAAGGTCTCGGTCCACCACGCCGGCATGACCCGCTCGTTCCCGGCGACCAGCGACGAGACCATCGGCGCGGGGGAGGAGGTCGTCGTCCGGGACGTCGTCGGGGAGACCATGCGGGTCGCCCGCCCGGAGACGGCCGACACCCCCGGCTCCTAGCGCCCGAGGAGGCGACCATGACAGAGGTTCTCGGTCTTCCAGTCGTCATCGTGGCCCTGATCGCCCTGGGGGTCGTGGTGGTGGCGTTCGCGGCGAGCCGCTACAAGGTGGCCAAGCCGAACGAGGCCCTGATCGTCGCGGGGGCCCGCCGGGCGCCGGGCAACATCCGCGTGGTCGTGGGGGGCGGGACCCTGGTCTACCCGCTGGTCAACGTGGCCAAGCGGCTCTCCCTGGAGGTCCAGTCGATCGCCGTCGGGCTCCAGGGGGCCGTCTCCACCGAGGGGATCCCCGTGAACGTGGACGGCATCGTCAACGTGAAGATCGCCGACAACGAGAACGCGATCCGCCAGGCAGCCCAGAGGTTCCTGGATCGCCAGGAGCGCGTCCCCGAGATCGTCCGCAACGTGATGGAGGGGTCGCTGCGGACGATCATCGGCCAGATCACCGTGGTCCAGCTCATCAGGGACCGCGAGGTCTTCGCCGCCCGGGTCCAGGCCGTGGCCAGCGGCGACCTGGAGGGGACGGGCCTGGTCATCGACGTCTTCACGATCCAGTCGATCACCGACCAGGAGAGCTACATCGACAACCTGGGCCGCAAGGCCGCCGCCGAGCTCCGGCGGGACGCCGAGATCGCCGAGGCCGACGCGGCCCGCCAGGCTCGCGAGAAGCAGGAGCTCGCCCGGCAGGCCATCCTCGACGCCGAGAAGGTCACCAAGCTCAAGGAGCAGGCCATCCGGCAGGAGATCGCGGCCGCCGAGGCCCGGGCCGACCAGTCCAAGCCCCTGTCCGACGCCGAGGCCCGCCGGGAGGTCGTCCTGAAGGAGACCGAGGTGGCCGACCTCCTGGCCAAGCGGCGGGACAAGGAGCTCGACGCCGAGATCCGGCGGACGGCCGACGCCCAGCGGTACGCCACGGAGCAGCAGGCCGAGGCCCAGAGGTACTCCGCCGTGGCCGGGGCCGAGGCCAGGGCCCAGTCGGCCAGGGTCGAGGCCCAGGCGGCCAGGGACCGGCGCCTGCTGGAGGCCGAGGCCGAGAGGGCGAACCTCGAGGCCGTGGCCACCGGCCACGCGTACGAGGAGCGCGAGGTCGGGAAGGCCAGGGCGGAGGCCACCCTCGCCGTGGGAGAGGCCGAGGCCGAGGCCATGGCCAAGAAGGCCGACGCCTACCGACAGTACGAGGAGGCCGCCACCCTGGACCTGCTCGTGTCCAGGCTCCCCGAGGTGGCCAGGGCCATCGCCGAGCCGATCGGGAACGTGAAGGACATCACGATCATCGACACGCAGGGGGCCAGCAAGCTCACGCAGGTGTCGGCGAACACCCTGCGCCAGCTCGACGCGGTGATCGAGTCCTTCACCGGCGTGAGCCTCTCGGAGATGATCCGGCGCCGGCTGGAGAACGGTGGCGGCCGGCGGGAGGAGCCGCCCGCGCCTCGCCGCCGCGGCCGGGGAGCCGGCGCGGAGGAGCCGTCGGAGGGCTGAGGCCCTCGCTCAGGTCGGGACCGGGTCCCGGGGGATCCGGTCCGGGATCACGCCGAGGGTGTTCGCGCCCAGGAGGTTCAGGGCCCGCACGGTCCGGTTCCACGACGCGCCGAGGAGGGCCCGGAGGGCGGCGGGGACGTCCTTGCGGTCGAGCAGGCGGGCCACGGGGAGGATCCTCCACGTCGTGCCCTGCTCGACCCACGTCGGGGTGTAGCGGACCCGGGTGACCCGGAACCGCTTCCCCCGCTCGGCGACCTCCAGGTGGACGATGACGCCGTCCTGGACGGCCGCCGTGCACCCGTCGCAGGACGAGGTCATGTTGGACAGCAGGTTGCCCAGGCCGAACACGACGTACTTCTTCCCGACGACCTGGACCGGCTGCACGACGTGGGCGTGGTGGCCGAGGATCAGGTCGACGGCCGGCGACCGGGTCAGGGCGTCGGCCACCCGCCGCTGCTCAGCGGTGGGGGCGGTCACGTACTGGGTCCCCCAGTGCAGCGAGACCACCACGAACTCGGCCCCCGCCTCCCGGGCCCGCCTCGCGTCGGCCACGATCCGCTCCGGGTCGATCCCGTTGACCACCCATGGCGTGTCGGCCGGGGGCACGAACCCGTTGAACCCGTAGGCGTACGAGAGCTGGGCCACCGTGACCCCCTGGACCTCCAGGAGGGTCGGCCTCCGCGACTCCTTCCGGGTCCGGGCCGTGCCGGCGTGGGCCACCCCCGCCTCGTCCAGCGCCCCGAGCGTCGCCGAGATCCCCGCCACGCCCCGATCGAGTGAGTGGTTCGAGGCGGTGGAGCAGGTGTCGTACCCCGTCCAGGCGATGGCCTCGACGACCTCGGCCGGGACGTTGAAGACCGGGAAGCTGGACAGGGCGGCGTGGTCCGGCGTGACCGGCGTCTCCAGGTGGCACACGGCCAGGTCCGCGGACAGGATCAGGGGACGGATCGGGCGGAACATGGGACGGAAGTCGAAGGCCACGCCGGACCCGGCGCCGTACCGGGCGGCCTGCTGCCAGACCGAGGCGTGGATCAGGATGTCGCCCGTCGCGGCGATCGTGAACCGCCTGGCCTTTGGATCGGGGGCCTCGGCCTCCTCGACGGGCTCCTCCGGAGAGGGCTCGGCGGTGGGTGAGGGCGGACCGGACGGCGACGGGTCCGTGGCCGGCTCCACGGCCGCCGCGGGCGACGGGTCGCTCCGCCCGCCGGCCCTCCCCAGGTACCAGCCGGCGCCGGCCGCCAGGGCGGCGGCCGCGGCCAGCAGGACGAGAGCCAGCCGGAGGCCGAACCCGCTCCGGCTCGATCCACCCCGATGTCGTCCCCCTGCCACCCGCGCGCACTCCTCCCGCGGCCGGGCCGCCGTTCCCCGGCGAGCACGAGGGCACCCAGCGGCTGGGAAGGGGCCCGGCCCCGGCCGCACCGGGGGCCCGGCCGGGGTCGGGAGCAGTCTAGCCCGCCCCGCCCCCCTTCACCCCCAACCCGGAGGAAACCGACGGGTCGGTCACGGTCACACCAGCGGGCCGAGCTCCTCCTCCACCGCGGCAAGGAGGCGGCCGCCGCGGACCAGCTCCACCGCGGCCGCGACGTCGTGGCGGATCTCCCGGTCGGCCTCCAGGAACGGGACCACCTCCCGGACGGCCCGGTGGGCCGCGCCCACCCCCGGGGCCGGGGAGAGCGGCCCGCGCAGGTCGATCCCCTGGGCCGCGCCGAGCACCTCGAGGGCCACGACGACCTCGGCGGCGTCCACGCACGCCCGGGCGTGCCGGGCGGAGGTCATCCCCATGCTCACGTGATCCTCCTGGCCCGCCGAGGAGGGGATCGAGTCGATCGACGCCGGGTGGGCCATGGCCTTGCTCTCGGAGACCAGCGAGGCCGCGGTGTACTGGGCCAGCATGAAGCCGGAGTTCAGCCCGCTCTCCTTGACCAGGAACGCCGGGAGGCCGTTGGACAGGTTGGGGTCGAGCAGGCGGAACAGCCTCCGCTCCGAGATGCCGGCCAGTCCGACGATCCCCAGGGCCAGGGCGTCGAGGGCCACGGCCACCGGCTGCCCGTGGAAGTTCCCCCCGGACAGGATCTCGCCGTCCTGCTCGATCACCACGGGGTTGTCGGAGACCGACCCGGCCTCGATCTCAAGGACGGCCAGGCAGTGGCCGAGCACGTCGCGGGCGGCGCCGTGGACCTGGGGGGCGCACCTCAGCGAGTAGGCGTCCTGGACCAGGTGGGGGGAGTCGCGGTGGGAGGCCAGGATGGCGCTCCCCTCGAGGAGGCGCCGGAGGTTCTCCGCCGAAGCGGTCTGCCCCGGGTGGGGCCGGAGCGACTGCAGCCGTGCGTCGAAGGAGCGGTCGGTGCCGAGCGCCGCCTCCACGGTCATCGCCGCGGCCACGTCGGCCGCTCGGACCAGGCGCCGGGCCCGCTCCGCGGCCAGGATCCCCACGGCCAGCATCCCCTGGGTCCCGTTCACGAGGGCCAGACCCTCCTTGGCCTCCAGCACGAGCGGCTCCAAGCCGGCCTCCGCGAGGGCCTGGGCGGCCGGCCGGGTCCCGGAGCCCCCGGGGTCCAGCACCTCGCCGAGGCCGAGGAGCGGGAGGGCCAGGTGGGCGAGGGGGGCCAGGTCCCCGGACGCGCCCAGCGAGCCCTGCTCCGGGACGGCGGGGACCAGGTCCCGGTTCAGCATGTCCGCCATCCGCTCGGCCAGCTCCACCCGGACCCCGGAGTACCCCAGGGCCAGGACCTGGGCCCTGAGGAGGAGCATGGCCCGGGCCTCCCTGCGGGACAGGAGCGGCCCGACGGCGGTGGCGTGGGACCGCACGATCGCCGACTGGAGGGCGGCGGCCTGCTCGGGGGAGATCCGGACGCCGGCCAGGCTGCCGAACCCGGTGGTCACGCCGTAGACCGTCTCGCCCGCGGCGACCTTGCGCTCGACCAGCTCGCGGGAGGCCCGCATCCGCCCGGCGGCCTCCACCGCGAGGGCCACCCGCGCGCCGTCCGCCACGGCCACGACGTCGTCGAGCAGGAGCGGCGTGCCGATGCCGACCGACATGCCGCGAGGCTAGGGCCCCCGAAGACCGCCAGCAAGCCGGCCCACGGACGCCGGCGGGGCGTGATAGGAACGGGACCATGACTCTGGTCACCGCCGAGCTGGTCCACGCCGACGATCGGTGGGAGCGCCGGCACGGGTTCGTCCTCCAGGGCGGGCGGATCGAGGCCGTGGGGCCGCCGGACGAGCTCGCCGAGCTGTACCCCCAGGACGACCGGGAGGACTGGGGCGACGTCGCGGTCCTCCCCGGCACGGTCAACGCCCACGCCCACTCGTTCCAGGTCCTCCTCCGGGGCCTGGGCGACGACCTGCCGTTCCTGCGGTGGCGGGACCGCGTGCTCTATCCCTTCTCCGAGCGGCTGGACCGCGACGCGATCCGGGCCGGTGCGCTCCTCGACTTCGCCGAGATGGCCCTGGCCGGGATCACCACGGCGGTGGACTTCTTCTACCTGCACGACCGGGGGAACGAGAACGACCTGGCCGTGGTGGAGGCCGCCGGGGAGGTGGGCATCCGCGTCGTGGTGGCCCGGTCGATGTACGACTGGGCGGGGGCCCCGAAGCGCTACCAGGAGACGCCCGACCAGGCCGTCCGGAACTTCCGGGAGCTGCACTCCGCCCTGGCGGGCGACGGCGGTGCGTTCGCCCAGCCGGCCCCCCACTCGATCCACGGGGCCAGCCCCGAGATGATCCAGGCCGGGGCCGCGCTCGCCGAGGAGCTCGACCTGCCGTTCCACATCCACGTGGCCGAGGGGATCTACGAGTGGGAGATGTCGCTGGAGCGGCACGGGGTGTCCCCGGTGAGGTTCCTCGACTCGCTCGGCGTCCTCTCGGAGCGAGCGGTGATGGTGCATTGCGTGTGGGTCGACCCCGACGACCTGGCCCTGATGGCGGAGCGAGGGGTCCGGGTCGTGCACAACCCCGGAGCCAACGCCTTCCTGGGCGACGGGATCGCCCCGCTCAGGGAGATGCTCGACCGGGGGATCACCGTGTGCCTGGGGACCGACGGAGGCTGCACGAACAGCCGGCAAAGCGTGTTCGAGGAGATGCGGATGGCCGCGCTTCTGGCCAAGGCCGCGGCGTCCGACGCCGGCGCGCTGAACGCCGAGCAGGCTCTCCGCCTGGGAACGGCCAACGGCGGGACGGCCCTCGGCCTCCCGGTCGGCCGGATCGCCCCGGACCACGCCGCCGACCTCGTGGTCGTCGACCTCGAGCACCTCTCGGTGCAGCCCGCGTCAACCGCCCCCAAGCAGATCGTCTACGCGATGCAGCGAGGCGCGATCCGCCGGGTGCTGGTCGGCGGCGTGCCCGTGGTGGAGGACGGCCACCTGACCCGGGTGGACGAGCGAGAGATCCGGGCCCGCGTGGCCGAAGCGACGAAGGGCTGGGAGCCCCCGGGGGCCGACTAGTCTGTGATGGACTAGTTGGCCCCGTCCCGATCCCGCCAGGGGAGGCGGACGCCGCGCTCCCGGGCGACCTCGAGGGCCCGGTCGTAGCCGGCGTCGGCGTGGCGGATCACGCCGGTCCCCGGGTCGGTGGTCAGCACGCGCTCCAGGCGGGCGGCGGCGTTCTCGGTGCCGTCGGCCACCACCACCATCCCGGCGTGGATCGAGTACCCGATCCCCACCCCTCCGCCGTGGTGCACGCTGACCCAGTGCGCGCCCGCGGCCGTGTTCACGAGCGCGTTGAGGATCGGCCAGTCCGCGATCGCGTCGGAGCCGTCGCGCATCCCCTCTGTCTCCCGCATCGGGCTGGCCACGCTCCCGGCGTCGAGGTGGTCGCGGCCGATCACGATCGGCGCCGACACCTCCCCCGCGGCCACCATCTCGTTGAACCGCAGCCCGGCCCTGGCCCGCTCCCCGTAGCCCAGCCAGCAGATCCGGGCGGGGAGGCCCTGGTAGGCCACTCGCTCCTCGGCCATGGGGATCCACCTGGCCAGGCGCTCGTCCCCGGGAAACAGCTCGAGGACGGCCCGGTCGGTCCTGGCGATGTCCTCCGGGTCGCCGGAGAGCGCGGCCCACCGGAACGGTCCCTTCCCCTCGCAGAACATCGGGCGGATGAACGCCGGCACGAATCCCGGGTACTCGAAGGCCCTCCCGAACCCCCCCCGCTCGGCGCCGGCCCTGAGGTTGTTCCCGTAGTCGAACACCACGGCGCCGGCGTCGAGGAACCCGACCATGGCCTCGCAGTGGCGGGCCATCGACTCGTACGCGCGCTTCTGGTACTCCTCTGGGTCGGACTCGCGGAGCTTCGCCGCCTCGTTCACCGAGAGCCCCTGGGGGATGTAGCCGCCCAGCGGGTCATGGGCCGAGGTCTGGTCGGTCACGATGTCCGGGACGAAGCCCCGTCGCAGCAGCTCGGGCTCGACCTCGGCGCAGTTGCCGACCAACCCGATCGATACGGCCTCGCCGGAGGCCCGCGCCTCCTCCGCCCACGCGACGGCCTTGTCCACGTCGTCGGTCTCCCGGTCTAGGTAGCGCGTCTTGATACGCCGCTCGATCCGCGAGGGATCGACCTCCA
>JACQTL010000136.1 GCA_016210805.1 Actinomycetota bacterium
GGCCCACCGGGATCACCGCGAAGGGGCGCTCGTTCGGGGGGCGGTCGAGGATCTCGTTCAGGAACCTCATCGGGGAGGGGGTGTGGGTCAGGGTGGCCAGCCCGGCCTGGTGCAGCGAGGCCAGCAGGAACCCCACGGCGATGCCGACGGACTCCTTCACGTAGTACGGCTTGGGCTCCCCGGCTCCCCTGTGGACCTCGAAGACGACGATCAGGTAGGGGGCGACCTCCAGGAAGGGCTTGTGCCAGTCGGTGCCCAGGGGTTCCAGCGCCTCCAGCCACTCCGTGGCCCGGCCCGACTCGTAGAACTCGCGCTCCTCGAGCTCGGCGCCCTCCCGGATCCGGCGCTTCGTCTCGGGGTCGGTGACCACGACGAAACGCCAGGGCTGGCGGTTGGCCCCCGAGGGGGCCGTGTGGGCCGTGGCGATGGCCTGGTCGATCAGCTCCCGGGAGACGGGCCGGTCGGAGAAGTCGCGGATGGAGCGCCGCGTCGACATGACCTCGCGGAACCGGCGAGCCGCCTCCAGGGCCTCCCCGGCCGGCACCTCGCGGGACGGCGCGGGGACGGGGCGGTGCCGGGGGTTGCAGGTCACGGCCAGAGCGTAGCGGAGCGAGGAGCGGCGGGGTAAGCTACCGTGGAGTAGGTTCCATCGATCGGCCAGACGCCGTCGCCCGCGGCTCGCGCCACCAGCGAGCGGCATCCCGGCGGCGAGGAGGAGGGATGACCGTGCCCCTGTTCGACATCCCCGAGGAGATCCTCGAGCTCCGCGGCTCGCTCCGGCAGTACGTGGACCGGGAGGTCCGGCCCACCGAGGAGTCCCACGCCCACGAGATCCAGGAGACCGGCACGTTCGATGGCGCGAAGGAGGAGCGGCTGAAGCTCCGCAAGCGCTCGGCGGAGCTCGGGTTCTGGGGGCTGCACATGCCCGAGGAGGTCGGGGGGGCGGACCTGTCGTACCTCGGCCAGGTCGTCCTGCACGAGGAGGTGGCCCGCACGGGGCTGATCCTCGCCCAGTTCGAGTCGATCTTCCCGGTGGTCACCGGGCCGACCCCGATCTACATGGACTGCACCGAGGAGCAGCGGGACAAGTACCTCTCCCCGCTCATGTCCGGCGACAAGGTCACCTGCTTCGCCCTGACCGAGCCCGAGGCCGGGTCCGACGCGACCCGGATCAGGACCAGGGCGGTGAAGGGGTCGAACGGCAGCTGGGTGCTCTCCGGGCGCAAGCACTTCATCACGGGAGGGGAGTCGGCCGACTTCGCCCTGGTCTTCGCGGTGACCGACCCGGAGAAGAGGGCCCGCGGCGGGATCACGGCCTTCCTGGTCGACGCCGACATGCCGGGGTACTCGGTGACCCGGATCCAGCACACGATGTCGCCCTACCAGAACCCGGCCGAGCTCACCTTCGAGGACGTCGAGGTCCCCGAGGAGAACGTGCTGGGCAAGGAGGGGTTCGGGTTCTACAGCGCCGTGAAGGGCATCAACGGCGCGCGCCTCCAGATCGCCGCGACCGCGCTGGGGCTGGCCCAGTTCTTCTTGGACCGGGCCCTGGAGTACGCGAAGTCCCGGGTGGCCTTCGAGCGTCCGATCGGGGCGAACCAGTACGTCCAGGGCATGCTGGTCGACTCGTTCGCCGAGGTGGAGCAGGCCCGGCTGCTGGTGTACTCGATGGCCGACGCGATCGACGGCGGAGCCGACGGCAGGCGGGAGGCCGCCCTGGCCAAGCTGGTGGCCACCGAGATGGTCGGGCGGGTGGCCGACCGGTCGATCCAGGTCCACGGCGGGAACGGGTACATGACCGAGCTCGGGCTGGAGTCCTGGTACCGGGACGTCCGGGCCATGCGCCTGTACGAGGGGACCAGCGAGATCCTGCGGACCAACGTGGCCAAGTCCCTGGGCCTGCCCGAGTAGGTAGGGCTCGGAGCTACCGGGCGGGGAGCCTGGAGAGGTCCGGGAACCCCAGGATCCGCCACTCGCCGTCCTCCCGGGAGAGCTCCCAGGTCAGGTGGCTGCCGGCGTAGGTCGTGATCACCCGGGCCCGGTCCTCCGCCTGGCCCACCAGCAGCACCGAGTCGATCGAGAGCTCGCCGCCCAGCCGGCCCTCGAACCGGGCCATGTCGGCGCAGTACTCGTCGTGGTCGAGGCCGCTCCTGAGGTCCCGCGTGAGGAGATCCAGGGAGCCGTCGCAGTCGCCCTCGTTCAGGGCCACGTAGTAGGCCCGGACCACCTCACCGGGGCCGGTCGTGCGCTGGTAGAGCACGTAGATCAGGACGCTCACCGCCCCGACGGCCACGGCGAGGCCCACGAGCAGGATCCACAGGGGCAGGCGGGGCGGGGTCCAGGCCTCCGAGCCGGCCCCGGCCCCGGCACCGTTCCCGGACGGTCGGGTCTCCCCCATGGCGGGGAGACTAGCGCACGGAGGCCCGCGGCACTCCGAGGTTAGGATTCGGCGATGCGTACCGCCCTCGCGCTCGACGGGGGCCGGTCCCTCCCGCGGGCCGTGGAGCGGGTCCGGCTCGCCGAGTCCCTCGGCTACGAGAGCGCCTGGGTGACCCACATCGCCGCCCGGGAGCCCCTCCAGCTGCTCTCCGCGTACGCCCACGCCACGGAGCGCATCGGCCTGGCCACCGGGGTGGTCCCCATGGTCCTGCGCCACCCCGCGCTCCTGGCCATGGAGGCCGCCACGCTCGACGAGGTGTCCGGCGGCCGCCTGACCCTCGGGATAGGCACGAGCCACCGCTCGATCGTGGAGGGCTGGTACGGGCTCTCCCTGGACGACCCGGTCGGCCGGATGCGCGAGTACACCGGCATCGTCAGGAGCATCCTGCGCACGGGCAGCGCCTCGGTCGAGGGGACCCACCACACGGCCCGGTTCTCGTTCATGGGGTACCGGGGCCGGGAGGACCTCCGCATCGTGTGGGCGGCCATGGGCCCCCGGATGCTCCGGGCCGCCGCCGAGCTCGCCGACGGCGTGGTCCTGTGGATGTGCAGCCCGGCCCACATCCGGGACTCGATCCGCCCCGTCCTGGACCGGGCCCTGGTCGAGGGGGGGCGGTCCCCGGAGGCTTTCGACGTGGTGGCCGCCGTCCCCTGCGCCCTCACCGAGGATCCCGAGGGGGGCCGGGAGGCCTTCCGCCGGGCCGCGTTCCCCTATCTCCAGCTGCCCTTCTACCGCAAAGAGGTCCGCCGGGCCCACCCGGACGCGCTGGCCTCGTTCGACGAGCTCCTGGCCGGGGGAGACGTGGACGGGGCGATGGGCGCCCTGGAACCGTCCTTCACGGACGACTACGCGGGCATCGGCGACGAGGACGCCGTGCGGGCGAAGGTGGAGGAGTACAGGGCCGCCGGGGTCACCCTCCCCATGGTCAGCGCGCTGGGCCGACACGAGGGCTCGCTGGGGGTCGAGGCCCTGATGGAGGCAGCCGCGCCGCGCTGATCGATCCTTTGGCCCGAAATCGAGCCGGCCCTTGCTTCCCGGCCCGGGATGCGGTGGAATCCTCGCATCCGTCTGCCCGAGCAACAGGAGTCCGTCGCATGAAGCGCGTCATAGCCCTCGCCGCCTCCGCCCTGGTCGTGCTGGTCGCGACCCCGGCGTCCGCCGACCACTCGTGGAGCACCTATCACTGGGCCCGCAAGGCCAACCCCTTCACGCTGACGCTCGTCGACAACGTCTCGGGGACCTGGGACGACCACCTGGTCACCACGTCCGCCGACTGGAGCCTGTCCTCCGTCCTCGACACCTCGATCGTCCAGGGCACCCAGAACCCCAGGCGGTGCCGCGCGACGAGCGGGCGGATCGAGGTCTGCAACGCTCGGTACGGGTTCAACGGCTGGCTGGGGCTCGCCCAGATCTGGCTGTCCCGAGGACACATCGTGCAGGGCGTGGTCAAGGTCAACGACACGTACTTCGACGCGGCGGCGTACGACGATCCGAACGCCAGGCTTCACGTGATGTGCCAGGAGGTCGGGCACACGTTCGGGCTCAACCACCAGACCGGGGCGAGCTGCATGGACGACGTGAACGGCCTGTTCGACCCGAGCTACACGCGGCCCAACCAGCACGACTACGAGCAGCTCGAGACGATCTACGCGCACCTGGACAGCCGGAGCACGGTGGGCGGCGGGATGGCGGCGGCCCGGACCGTCCGCACGCACACCGACGCGCGCGGGCGGCTGGTCGTGACGTTCATCTACTGGGCCCGCTGACGGCGGGCCGGCCCGGCTCTAGCCGCAGCCCAGCGCGGCCGTGGGAGGCTGTAGCGCCGCGCCGAGGGCCACCGCGTACTCCGCGAGACCGTCCGCCGTGACACCGCCGTTCGAGTGCACCACCAGGGTGGTGACCGAGGTGTCTCCGGTGATCTTCCACATCCGGTCCTGCTGCGAGTAGGCCCCGGTGAACGAGGTGAACTCGCCGGTCTCCCGGACCAGCACCTCGTCGTCGGTCCGGCGGACCTCGTTCTCCCGCTGCCCGGTCTTGTCCACGAACCTCTGCCGGACCTCGTCCGGACACGCGTACTCCACCGTGAACGCCGCCCCGGCCATCTCCCCGGTCTCCGTCGACGTGAACCCGTAGTTGCAGAGGAACGAGGTGTACACCTCTCCGACCTGCTCTCCGACGCCGCTCACGTCCGCGAGGACGGTCCTGGTGAACCCCTCGGGCGGCTCCGCCGCCTCGCACGAGAAAGCGGCCTGGACGTCGGGACCGGGGTCCACCCCCCGGGCCTGCACCACGTACACGATCCCCCCGATCACCACGGTCACCACCACGGCCCCCACCACGCCGGCCACCCCGCCCGGAGCGCCCCGGACCACCGCGCCGC
This sequence comes from Actinomycetota bacterium, assembly GCA_016210805.1. Classification (GTDB taxonomy): domain Bacteria; phylum Actinomycetota; class UBA4738; order UBA4738; genus JACQTL01. The sequence goes on from JACQTL010000136.1 coordinate 4,821, forward strand.
CGATCGTCCGCAGGACCGTGGCCCCTCCCCGGACTACGGCGCCCCCCGCCGAGCGGACACCGCTCAGGATCCGCATCATCAGGCTGGGCGGCCTGGCCGCCGCACCGGCCTCGCCCAGCGGGACGGTGCTCCCCGCCTGAACCGCGCCCGTGGTGGCGGAGGGCACGGTGGCCCCGAGCTCCACCGCGCCCACCGTGCCGATCCCGGCCTCCAGCCCGGCCACCTCCGCCGCGGCGGCGGTGGCGCCCTGCCGGATGAGCGACCCGCGAACGGCGTTCAGCGTGTTCCGCCAGTTGGCGAGCTGATTCCGGACGAAGGGCTTGTTCCGGAGGTGCTCCGGGAGGTTCTGGAGCCGGTTGATCTGGTCGGCGGCCTTCTGGCCCACCTTCTTCAGCGCGTCGACGTACTCGGCGTCGGTCCAGTGGGGAGGCTTGGGCACCTCAGGCCCCCGGGGCCCGGCCTCCCGGAGCGCCGGGGCCCTCCAGGGCGACCATGCTGGTGCCGTCGAACCGCCACCACCGCCCGGTCTCGAGCTCGAGGATCCAGAGGGCGTCGCCCCACCGAACGGTCGCCGCCTCCAGGAGGGCCTGGCGGAGCCCGGCCTCGTCCAGCCTGCCTGCCGCGTGCTCATCGAGCGCCCGCACGCAGGCCTCCGCCGCGCCCACCAGGGTCTGGCGGAGGCCCGGGTCGAGGGGCGCGGCGATCGCCTCCAGCCGGCGGGCGTCCACCCAACCCCACCAGCCGTTGCTGGCGTCCACGCGACCCCAGTCCCCCCTCGACTCCGTGAGCCGGACCTCCGTCCCGGCCGCGAGCGTGGCCGAAGGGGACGCTGCGGGATCGGGGACGGCGCGGGCCTCGAGGGGTGCCCCGACCCGGTGGGTGGGCGCCCAAGAAGAAGAGGGCGGGCCCGTCGTGGCAGGATCACCCCGCTGCATCGGTCTGCTCCCCTCCCCGGCCGGGCCATTCTCGGACGGCGACCGAACATCCGTCAAGGACATGACGGCGCGTCATAGGTCGGAGCGCCCGCCTGGGCGGGTGAGGCTCAGGCGCGGCGGCGGACCCTGGTGCCGCCCGCGGTGTCCATGACCTCGTAGCCCATCCCGGTGAGCCGCTCGCGCATCGAGTCGCTGGTGGCGTAGTCCCCGGCGGCCCGGGCGTCGTCGCGGCGGCGGACCACGTCCTGGACGTCGGGGGGGAGCTCGACGTCCTCCCTGGCCGATCGCTCGAGGTCCAGGCCGAGGACCGAGTCCCACGACGCGAGGAGGGCGTACTTCTCGCCGTCGGGGACCTCAGCCGAGGAGACGGCCTCGTTCAGCACGACGAGGGCCCGCGGCATGTCCAGGTCGTCAGCGACGGCTTCCCGGAACCGCCGGTCCAGGCCGGAGGCCGCATCGGACCGTTCCGCGGGAGGTGGTGTCCCGGCCCAGCCGGCCATCCGCTGCCGGAGGCGGCGCAGGCCCCGATCGGCGGCCTCGAGCGCATCCAGGGAGAGGTCCATCTCGCTCCGGTACCTGGTCTGGAAGGTCAGGTACCGGTAGGCGAGCGGGTCGATGCCCTGCTCCACCAGGTCCGACACCAGCACGACGTTCCCGGTGGACTTGGAGATCTTCTGGCCGGACAGCCGGAGGTGCCCCCCGTGCGCCCAGATCGACACGACCCGGTGCCCGGTCGCCCCCTCCGACTGGGCGATCTCGTCCTCGTGGTGGGGGAACTTCAGGTCGTTGCCCCCCGTGTGGACGTCGAACCGCTCTCCCAGGTACTTCATCGACATGGCCGAGCACTCGACGTGCCACCCCGGGAACCCCTCGCCCCACGGGCTGTCCCAGCGCATCAGCCGGCCGGCCCCGGCGGACTTCCACAGGGAGAAGTCGGCGTGGTGGCGCTTGCCCTGGGCGACCTCCAGCTCCCGGTGGCCCGGCTGGAGCTCGTCGATGCTGTTGCCGGAGAGCTTCCCGTAGCCGGGGAACGAGCGGACGTCGAAGTACACCGACCCCTCGTCGGCGATGTAGGCGTGCCCACGGGAGATCAGGGTCTCGGTGAGCTCGATCATCTCGGGGACGTGGTCCGTGGCCCTGGGATAGACATGCGAGGCGAGGATGCCGATCGCCGCGCTGTCCTCCAGGTAGGCCTTCGTGTACTTCTCGGCGATCTCCGGGGGGGCGAGCCCCTCGTCCTCCACGGCGATCTGCATCCGGTCCACGGCCTGCCCAGACGAGTCGTCGGTCATGTGACCGACGTCGGTGATGTTGGTGATCAGGAGGACCGTTCGCCCCTCGAACTCGAGGGCCCGGCGGACCAGGTCAGTGAGAAGGAAGGTGCGCAGGTTGCCGAGGTGGGCCTGCCGGTAGACCGTTGGGCCGCACCCGTAGATGCGTACGACGCCGTCCGGGTGGGTCGGGACGACCTCCTCCACGCGGCTCGTGAGCGAGTTGAACAGGCGCATCGGAGGCAAGGATAGCGACCCTCACCCGCGGACACGGCGTATGGCGACCCCGGGGCAGGCAGAGGGCGGGCCGGGACCCTAGGACCCCCCGTTCGACCCCGCCGGCCCCTCCAGGGGACGCGGCCCCGAGGCCCGCCCGTCCGGCTTCTCGCCCCGGCCGTTCCCGTCGCCGTCCGGGCGACCGGCGGGGAGGGCCTGGCGCTCCCGGTCCTCCCCCTCGCCGAGGGCCTCGCCGTTGCCGAACAGGTAGTCGAGCGGAACGTCGACGTCGAGCGGCTCCCGCTCGCCGAGGTGGGCCATCACGGCCTCGATCTCGTCGCCGATCAGCTCCTCGCGCTCGAGGAGAGCGTCCCTGAGGCCCTCGACCACGTGTCGCTTGGCCTCGAGGAGCCGCCGGGCCCGGATCCGGCACTCGTTCAGAATCGCGTCGACCTCCTTGCGGCGCTCCGGGTCGTTCAGGACCGGCGCGAGGAAGCTCTCGCCCCGCGTCGGGTCGGCCAGCACCCCGGTCGACACCAGGCTCTTCCCCATCCCGTAGAGCCCCACGTACAGGCACGCCCGGAACGTCGCGGCCTGGAGGTCGGAGGACGGACCCGAGGTGGTCTGCCCGAACCAGATGTCCTCGGCGACCAGGCCGGCCAGGGAGACCTGGATGTCGGCCAGGATCTGCTTCTGCGTGTCCAGGTACGAGTCCTCGATGTCCTGGCTGCTGACCAGGCCGAGGGCCCCCTCACGCTTCTGGATCGTGATGATCTGGACCTGCCGCTCGCCCTTGTGGAGGGTGTAGGAGACCGCCGCGTGGGCCGACTCGTGGATGGCCACCATCTCCTTCTCCCGCGGCGTGTAGACCACGGGCTGCTTGAGCCCGATCTCCTCGGTGACCTTGGCCTGCCACAGGTCCTCCCACCGCAGGGCGTCCCGGCCCTCCTGGAGCGAGAAGATCAGGGCCTCGTTGACGATGTTCTTGAGCATCGCCGGCGAGTACCCCTTGGTCATCCGGGCGAGCTTCTCGAAGTCGATGGGCTCGTGCCTGACCTTGGCCAGGTAGTAGCGCGCGATGTCGGCCCGGCCGTCGGAGTCGGGTAGCCCGACGTGGATCTTCCGGTCGAACCGCCCCGGGCGGAGGAGCGCCGGGTCGAGGGTCGAGGCCCGGTTCGTGGCCCCGATGATCAGGATGTTGTAGAAGGGCACCTTGGGCTTGGCTCGGAGCAGGATCCGCCGGACGTGCCGCCACATCCCGCGCGGGACCACCAGCCCGTCCATCTGGACGAGCAGCTCGTTCACGATCCCCATGCCCCCGCCACCGCCCATCCCCGCGCCCACGATGAACCGGTTCGTGTCCCGGTCCGGAGGGGGGGCGGCCCGCTGCGACACCATCCCGCGGGACCCGCCCAGGGCGTCGAGCTCGTCGATGAAGATCACCGCGCCGCCGTACTTGTCCGACATGGCCCGGGCCTTCGAGAACATCCGGCGGACCTTGAGGTTCCCGATCCCGATGAACATGTTCGCGAACCCGGAGCCCGTGGCGTACAGGAAGGGAACGCCCGTGGCCCCCGCGATCGCCTTGGCCATCAGGGTCTTGCCGGTCCCGGGAGGGCCCTCGAACAGGATCCCGTGGGGCGGGTAGCCCCCCATCTCCTTGAAGTCCTTGAACCCCTGGAAGAGGCGGAGGACCTCCTTGGTCGACCGGACCGCCGCCGGCTGGCCCCGGACGTCGTCGAAGCTGACGTCGTACTCACCCGGGTAGATCACGTAGTTGTTGCCGCGGGCCAGGAACCAGAACATCGCGGTGAACTGCAGGATGATGAACGACATCAGGACCATGGCCTGGACGATGAAGCCGCGGTAGTTGGCCAGGTTCTCGGCCGGGTTGAGCAGCGCGTCGCGGGGCGACACGCCGATCAGGATGTAGGCGACCACCAAGTAGATCGTGAGGATCCAGGCGGCGCGCTTCGCCCATCTCCCGTAACGCCGATAGGGGGTCAGATCCATGGCGGCCCTCCGAACGTCATGTGGCCCGACCGCGGGCGGTGCGGGGCGATCGCGATCAGTCTACGCCTCCGTTCCGTTCTACGGTCCGAGGTACCCTCGCGGGGTGGACGGGGCCGAGCGCGGGGTGGACGGGGCCGAGACGCGGCGCCTGGTGGACGCCGAACGCGGGGAGATCGTGGGCATCGCGACGTCGTTCGCCCAGGAGGCCGGACGGGTCGTGGCCGAGGCGCTCGAGCGGGCCGTGGAGCAGCTCGCCGTGGAGCGCCCCGACTGGTACGCCGGGCTCGGTGAGCACGGGAGGGCGGCGTTCCGGGGGGCGATGGCCTCGGCGATCGCCCGGAGCGCGGCGGCGGTCGCGGAACACCTCCGGGAGCCGGACCTGTGGTTGGCGCCGACCGTGCGGGTGGCCGACGTGCCGCCCGACCCGGACCCCCGCCTCGACGCCCTGGGGAACCGGGTGTGGCTGGCCATGTCCAGGTCCGCCACCCCGCTCGACCCGCTGCTGGTGGAGTTCGGCCTCGAGCCCACCGACGTGCCCGATCCGGGCGGAGGGCACTTCGGGCTCCAGCCCCGCAGCGCTCGCGAGCTCGATCCCACCAGCCGGCTGTCCCGCCCGTGGAGCCGATACCTGACCTCGTGGGGTCGCTACTCGGGGCTCCTCCGCTTCATGGCCCGAGAGGACCCGCCGGCCGAGCGCGAGGCCGACCCCCGCAGGGGGCCGTAGCGCTCAGCTCCCGGCCGCCCGGCCGGGACCGGGCCCGGAGGAGGGTGGGCGCATCGGGCGCTCCTCGAAGGGGATCGACAGGACCACGGTGGTCCTGGTCTGGACCCCGGCCTTCTCGCGCAGCCTCCGGAGGAGGTCCTCGAGGTCCCCGGTCGTGGGGGTCCGGACCTTGAGGATGTAGTTCTCGTCGCCCGCCACGCTGTAGCAGTCCTCGATCTCGTGGAACTCGACCACCCGCTCGGGCAGGTCGTCGGGCTGCCTGGGGTCCAGAGGCATCACCGATACGAGGGCCGTGACGTAGAGCCCGACCGCCTCCGGGTCCACGATGGCCCGGTAGGCCCGGATGACCCCGGCCCGCTCCAGCTTGCGGACCCGCTGGTGGACCGACGAGGCCGAGAGCCCGACCCGCTGCCCGACGTCGGCGAACGTGGCCCTGGCATCCTCCTGGAGGGCCCGGACGATCTCGAGGTCCCGGTCGTCGAGCACGGCTCCATCATAGGGCGAGCGCCGGCGCTCGCCCCGCTTCGGGGAGGCGGCCGGTACGCCGGACGGGGGCCGGAGCCCGGAGCGTGGGGGAGGAAGGACCGTCCCCCCTTGCTATCGACCGGACGCCTCCTCCTCGGATACAACCACACGTGCACGTGGCGGCCTCTCCTCCTCCGGGCCGGACGGGAGGAGGGGTTCTGGCACTCCTGGCACGCCCACGGGGATCGAGGCGCGAGCGCGACGCGGCCTGGCGCGCGCTCCGTCGCCACCAGCGGGCCGCCGCCCAGGTCCCGGACCCCATCGCCCACGCCGACCGGCACCTGGCCGTGGTCCTGGACCGTCCGAGGGAGCGGCGTCCCCCGGAGCTCGTGCGCGTGGCGGCCGCGGGCGGCGGGTTCCGTCCGGTGGTGCTGCTCGACCCGGAGGACGAGGTGGACTACCGCGCGGCCGTGGGCGCCGTGGCCGGGGTGGTGGAGCGCTCGCTGGGCCCGTGGGCCTCGGCGGAGCGGCTGGCGGATCACCGGGGCGTGGGGCTCCTCGACTGGCGGACGGCCCGGCGACGTCACCTCCGCCTCCTCCGGCGGCTCTCGGAGCGACCCCGCGCGGCAGGAGCCACGGCGGACGTCCGGGACTGCTACGGGAGCATGGGCGCCCCCGTGGTGGCCGAGGCGCTGCTCCGGGCGGGAGCCCATCCGGCGATGGCCCACCGCGTGGCGGGGGCCCTGGACCGCTTCGCCGGGGCCGGGATCCGGGGCCTCCCGGTTGGCCCCGAGCCCTCCGCGGTCCTCGCCTCCGCGGTCCTCGCCTCGGGCGACCGGGCCGTGGCGGGGGAGGGGTGCGTCCCGGTCCGGTGGGTGGACGACACGACGGTGGTGGGGCCGTCGGCGGGCTCCGTCGAGAGGGCGCTCCAGGCCCTGGGGGAGGCGATGGCCCTGGCGGGCCTGGCGCTCCATCCGGACAAGACCGGGCCGCTCGACGGAGCCCTCGCGCTCTCGGCGCCGAGGCCCCGCTCGGGGGACGGCCCAGGGGCCGTCCGGGCCGGGGATCCGTGGGACGTCGTGGCCCGCGCCGCCTCGGGCCGGCCCGAGGCCGGGGACCGCCTGGTCGCCGCCCTCCGGGCCGTGACGGCCCGGCCTGCCGGCCGTCCGGAGGCCGGCGTGCTGGCCTCGCTGGCCGCCGACCGGAGGCTGGAGGGCACCGTGCGGGCCTGGGCCTGGCGAGCCATGGCCCCGCTGGATCCCGCCGCCTGCCGGGAGGCCGCCCGCGCCGAGCCGGATCCCCGGGTCCGGCGCGGCGCCCTGATCGCGGTGGCCGCCGGACCGGACCGGGACGGCGCGACGGCCACCCGGGTCCTGCGGGCCGCGCTGGGGGACCGCGCCGTCGCCGACACCGCGGCCTGGGGCCTGGCTCGCCGACCACGCCGCGCCTCCCCGGGAGCTTCGGGGGCCGGGCGGTGGCCCCTATAATCGGCCGATCCGGGCTCTTCACCGCTCCGCCCGGCCACCGCAGGAACGATGAGAACCCTTTACCGTGCCGGCCGCGTCCACACCCTCTCCTATCCGGCGGTGGGGGAGTGGGTGCTGGTGGACGAGCGCCACGTCCAGCGCGTGGGCTCGGGGGACCCCCCCGAGGCGGACAGGATCGTGGAGCTCCCGGGAGCGACGATCATCCCCGGGTTCATCGACTCCCACGTCCACCTCACGGGGACGGGGATCGACGAGGCCGGCCCCCACCTGGGCACCGTGGGGTCCGCCGCCGAGCTGGTCGGGGCCCTGGCGGAGGCGGCCCGCTCGCGGTCCGGGGTCGTGCTGGCCCACGGCTTCGACGAGACGAAGTGGCCGGTCCCCGATCTCCCCACGATCGACGAGCTCGACAAGGTGGCCGACCGCCCGGTGATCGCGGTGCGCACCGACGGCCACATCGCCCTGGGCAACCGCGCCGCCCTGGGGGAATCGGGCGCCCTGGGCCTCCCGGGGGTGGAGCTCGACGAGCGAGGGGAGCCGACCGGCGTGGTCCGGATGGAGGCCAACGCCCGCCTGCAGGCGTGGTGGCACGAGAACCTCCCCGACCGCGAGATCCAGGAGCTCCAGCTCGGGGCCGCGGCGCTGGCCGCCTCCCGCGGGGTGACCTGCGTCCACGAGATGGCCATGCCGCTCTCCCGGGGGCTGCGGGACTTCGAGGTGCTGATGTCGCACAGGGAGCAGCTCCCCGTGGACGTGGTGGTGTACCTGGCCACGATGGACATCCCGTACGTGATCGACGCCGGCCTGTCCCGGATCGGAGGCGACCTCTCCCTGGACGGCTCGATCGGAGCCCGGACCGCCCACCTGGCCGACGGGTACGCGGACGGGGAGGGGACGGGGATCGCCTACTTCGACGACGACCTCCTGTGCGAGTTCCTCCACAACGCCCACCTGGCCGGCCTCCAGGTCGCCGTCCACGCGATCGGCGACGCGGCGATCGAGCAGGCCGTGCGGTCGTGGGAGCGCGTGTCCCACGCCCTCGACTCCCGGGAGCGCCGGCACTTCAGGGCCAGGCTCCACCGCATCGAGCACTTCGAGATGCCGAGCGAGGGGCTCATGGAGCGAGCCGCCGCCCTGGGCCTGGCCCTTTCCGTGCAGCCCGCGTTCGACTCCGAGTGGGGCCATCCCGGTGGGATGTACGAGCGCCGGCTGGGAGCCCGCCGGTCCCGGCCCATGAACCCGTTCCGCACGTACCTGGACCGGGGGATGGAGGTAGGCGCGGGGTCCGACTCCCCCGTGACCCCCCTGGACCCGATGCAGGTGATCCGTTCCCTCGAGGGGCACCACGACCCCCTCCAGCGCCTGAGCCGCCAGGAGTCGATCGCCCTGCACACCTGGGGGAGCGCGCGGATCGCGGGCCTCGAGCGGAAGAAGGGCCGGCTGGACCCCGGCATGCAGGCCGACTTCGCCGCCTACGACGACGACCCGTTTGCCGCGGAGACGGCCGACCTGGCCGAGCTCCGCCCGGTCCTGACGGTCTCCCTGGGCCGCGAGGTCTACGCCCGGTAGCCGGGACCCGCCTCGAGCGCGTTGCCGAAGAGCGTTGCGGCGCAACGATCCTCGACGGTGGGTCGCGCCCGCGGGGTAGGGGAGTGGCCCAACCCTACAGCTCCGGTCGAGGGTTCGGCCGGGCGGTGGGATGCCCGCGGCGGCACCCTGAACCCGCAGTTGACACCCGCGAGCCGGGGGCCTACAGTACGCACGCGTTGCCGGGCGACCGGTGGCGTCGGAAGGACCCGAGAGGCCGAGTAGAGAACGCGGCGCCCCGGCGCCGCGGCACCAAAGGTCCCTCGGGTCCTTTCCGTGTCCGGACCTTTTCCCTCCAACCGGGAACATCCCGGCCCCCGCATGCGTTCTGGGCGCGGATACCGGGTACGTGACGGTCTCGCGGCGTAGAATCCCCCGACCCGCGGACCCGGCCCGCCCCTGGAGGGGTAGCAGGGAAGATGGAAGATCTGGGACAGCGCACCGACCAGGAAGAGCTGGAAGACGAAGAACTGGACGAGGAGGCTGCCGACGCGTCGGCCGCCGCCGGCGGCGGCGATGACGACGAGGACGGCGAGGAGGTCGAGTCCAGCCTCGAGGAGCTCCTGGCCAAGAAGGAGGATCGGAAACCTGCCGAGGAGGACGACGACGACGAGTCCATGCTCGCCGTCGCGCGGGAGGAGCGGCTCGAGCCCCTGGCCGTCAAGGTCGTCCCCCAGCAGCCGACCGAGTTCGTATGCAAGAAGTGCTACCTCGTGAAGCACCGGAGCCAGCTCGCGGACAGGACCCGCGGGCTCTGCCGCGACTGCGCCTGAGCCCCGAGGACCTCCGCCTCCCCGTCGCCGCGCTCGTTGCCGCCGCGTCCGCCGTCCTCCTGTTCCTGGCCAACCCGCCGGTCGGCATGTGGCCCCTGGCCTTCGTGGCCCTGACCCCGTTCCTGTGGCTGGTCCGGGCGTCCCGCCCCCGGCGCGGGTTCCTCCTCGGGCTCGTGTTCGGGGTCGTGTACTTCGGCGCCCTCCTCTACTGGATCCTCCTGTTCGGCGAGCTGGCCTGGTCGGCGGTCACCCTCGGGTTCGCCCCGTACTGGGGCCTGTTCGGCCTGGTCGCTCCGGTGCTCTGGCGGGGATGGAGGCCGGTGCGGTCCTCGATCGGGCTGGCCGCCCTGTGGACGGGGGTCGAGTACCTGCGGACCCTCTTCCCCCTTGGGGGGTTCGCCTGGGGGCTGGCCGGCACCACCCAGGCCGGGAACCCCCTGCTGCTCCCGCTCGCCTCGGTCACGGGGGTGTGGGGGATGAGCTTCGTGGTGGTCCTCGTGAACGCCCTGGTCCTCCTCGTGCTGCACCGGGTGGGCCGGCGGAACCTGGCCGCGCTGGGGCTGGTGGCCCTGGCCGCCGTCCTGGTCGTGGCCCCCGCGGCGATCCCGATCCCCGCCCCCGGTGGCCGGACCCTCACGGTGGCCTCGATCCAGGTGAACGTCCCCAGGCACCTCCGGGCCGATCCCGACCTCGAGGACCGGGTCGTGGCCGAGCAGTTCGCGGCGGCCCACCGGTCCCTGATCCACCTGGGGGAGAGGCCCCCCGACCTCGTGGTGTGGCCGGAGAACTCCCTGGACCAGGACCCCATCCGCGACCCCTCCCTCCGGGCCCTGGTCACCGACGCGGTGCGCTCGGTCGGGGCCCCCACGTTGGTCGGGGCCATCACCCGCCGGGATGACGGGCGGGCATTCAACGAGGCCCTCCTGTACGGGGGGGCCGGCGAGCTCGTCGACCGCTACGCGAAGCAGCACCTCGTGCCGTACGGGGAGTTCGTGCCCTTCCGCCGCTACCTCGACTGGATCTCCGCGCTCGACCAGATCCCCTCCGACCTGTCCGCCGGGACGCAGGGTGCGCCCCTCCAGGTCGGGGACGTCAGGTTCGCCGCGGTGGTCTGCTTCGAGAACATCTTCCCCTCCCTGGACCGGCGCCTGGTGAACCGGGGGGCCGAGTTCCTCGTCGTGATCACGAACAACGCGTCCTACGAGCGGACGGCCGCCTCGGAGCAGCACCTCGCGTTCAGCCGGATCCGGGCGGTGGAGAACGCCAGGTGGGTCGTCCACGCCGCGGTGTCGGGGATCAGCGCGACGATCGACCACCGGGGCCGCGTGATCCAGCGCGCCGAGCTCTTCGAGCCCGAGATCCTGGTGGCCGGGGTGGCGGCCTCGAGCGCCCGGACGGTCTACGGGGCCCTGGGGGACTGGTTCGCCTGGCTGTCCCTCCTCGGGGCCATGGTCCTGCTGCTGCTGCCCCGGCGGAGGGACACGGCCACCACACCCCTCGCCCCGCTGCCCGACGACCCCCGGACCCTGGTCATCCTCCCCACCTACAACGAGGCCACGACGGTGGAGGAGGTCATCCGGCGGCTCCGGGCCGTGGAGCCGGGGGTCGACGTCCTGGTGGTCGACGACGGGTCGCCGGACGGGACGGGCTCGATCGTCCGGCGGCTGGCCGAGGAGCCCCGTCCGCCCGCCCCCGGGGATGCTCCGGGAGACGGACCGCCCGACCGCACACCGGTCCGCCTGGTGGAGAGGCCCCGGAAGGCCGGGCTGGCCAGCGCCTACCTGTTCGGCTTCGAGCTGGCCCTCGAGGAGGGCTACGACCTGATCGTGGAGATGGACTCCGACCTATCCCACCAGCCCGAGGAGCTGGGCGCGCTCCTGGAGGGGGCCCGGAGCTCGGACCTCACGATCGGCAGCCGGTACGTGCCGGGGGGCTCCGTGACCAACTGGGGCTGGGTCCGGCGCCTGCTGTCCCGGTGGGGGAACTCCTACGCTCGCATGGCCCTGGGGTTCCCCGTGACCGACGCCACCAGCGGGTTCCGGGTGTACCGCCGGGGCCTCCTGGCCCACCTCATGGAGCGGGGCGTCCACTCCGAGGGGTACGCGTTCCAGGTGGAGCTGGCCTACCGGGCCTGGTGGTCCGGCCACGCGGTGGGGGAGGTCCCCATCACCTTCCGCGAACGCGAGCACGGCCACTCCAAGATCTCCCGCCGGATCGTCGTCGAGGCCCTGTGGCTGATCGGCGTGTGGGGACTCCGCGACCGCCTGCGCGTCCCCCGGCCCGGTCCCCAGCCACGCGGGACCGAGGCCATGCCGGCTCCGAGCCCCTGAACGAGGCACCCGGGCGGCCTCCTTCCCGGACGGCCGTGCCCGGTGAGTTCGCCGATAACGAACATTATGGTGAGTTGAACAGGCCCACGCCGCCGCCTCGGCCCGCCTGCTCCCCCTCAGCCCGCCTCCAGCTGCTCCAGGAGGCCGGGGATCGCGGGGGTGGTCCATCCCTCCAGGACCAGGGCGGCCCACCGCTCGGCCTGGATCTCCGAGCGCCTGAGCCCCTCGCGGAACTGGCGGACGTGACAGGCCTCGTGGGCCACCAGCGCGACGAGGCGCTCTCGCCAGTCCCTGACGGTGATCCAGGGCGCCGTGGTCCGCCCGGCGTACCTGTAGGTCCGGGGGTATCCCCGGTTCCGGAGCACCGACGGCAGCTGGAGCCGGATCAGCCACCTGGTCCCCGGAGCCGGCCGGGGCCGGGAGGGAGGGTCGAGGTACGCCCTCCCCGAGAAGGACGCGCCGGGCCGGCGAAAAAGCTCCAGCCTGACCTCGACGCCCTCCGTGGCCACCCCGGTGAAGCCCTCCCTGACCAGCCTGGCCAGCTCCGCGCCGTTCGCCCGGATCCGGGGATCCATCCACACCCGCACGCCGGCATCGTATCCCAGGGAATCACACCCATGTGATCCGTCGTCCTACCCCGGTCGGATGGGTATGACATCCCCCGCGATGCTGGGGGGCCACGACGTCGGGGGATTCGACCGGTGGGCCGAGCGGTACGACCGCTCGCTCCTCCAGCCGCTGTACCTCCGACCCCTCCACCGCAGGCTCCTCGACGCCCTCTCCCCCGCCGGGGGAGCCCTCCTCCTGGACGTGGGCTGCGGGACGGGGAACCTCGCGCTGCGCCTCGCCGAGGAGCTCGGCCCCGAGGGCCGGGTGGTGGGGGTGGACCCCTCTCCCGCCATGCTCCGCCAGGCCCGGGCCAAGCCCCGACCCCCCGGGGTGCTCTTCGTCCTGGCCCCCGCCGAGCGGCTCCCGTTCCCCGAGGGAACGTTCGACGCGGCGGTGTCGTGCGTCTCGATGCACCACTGGGCCCGGCCCCGCACGGCGATCCGCGACGTGGCCCGGGTGCTCCGGCCGGGAGGTCGCGTGGCCCTGGCGGACATGCGGGCCCTGGACCCGATCCGCAAGAGGGTCCAGCGGCGGCTGCATCCCGACCACCACGAGGGATGGGAGCCGGACGCCGTGGCCGAGCTGTTCCTGGAGGCCGGCCTGCGCCGGGTCCGCCGCCGGGCCCTCGGATGGCTGGCGCCGTTCGCCGTCCTGGTGGTGGGCGAGCGGCCCGGCTGACCCGGGCTCCGCGGGCCTACCAGCGGAGCTTCAGGTTCCTGGCCGCCCCGGCCTCGTCGAGGCGGCGGACCGGGGTGGTCACCGGGGCCTCGTGGAGGAGGTCCGGGTCGCGGGCGGCCTCCCGGGCCACCTGGAGCATGGCCTCGGCGAAGGCCTCGAGGGTCTCCCGGGACTCCGTCTCGGTGGGCTCGACCATCAAGGCCTCCTCCACGACCAGCGGGAAGTACACCGTGGAGGGGTGGTAGCCCAGGTCGATCAGGCGCTTGGCCACGTCCATGGCCCTCACGCCGTGCTTGCGCAGGCGCCGGGCCGTGGCCACGAACTCGTGCATCGGCCGGCCCGGGTAGGCCAGCGGGTAGGCCTCACCCACCAGGGCGGCCAGGTAGTTGGCGTTCAGCACCGCGGCCTCGGATACGGCCTTCAGGCCGTCCCCCCCGTACCCGTACACGTACGCGTACGCCCGGACGAGCACGCCGAAGTTCCCGAAGAAGCCGTGGACCCGGCCGATCGAGTCCGGCCGGTCGTGGTCCAGGCGGAACTCCCCCGTGTCGTCGTCGCGCTCCACGGTGGGGGCGGGGAGGAACGGGACCAGGCGGGGGGCCACCCCGACCGGCCCGGCCCCCGGCCCTCCCCCACCGTGCGGCGTGGCGAAGGTCTTGTGCGTGTTCATGTGGACGATGTCGAAGCCCATGTCCCCGGGGCGGACCCGGCCCATGATCGCGTTCAGGTTCGCGCCGTCGTAGTAGACGAGCCCGCCGACCTCGTGGACGGCCCGGGTGATGCCCTGGATCTCCTCCTCGAACAGGCCGAGCGTGTTCGGGTTGGTGACCATGAAGCCGGCGACGTCCTCGTCCACCAGGCCCCGGAGGGCGTCGAGGTCCACCAGGCCCCGGTCGTTCGAGGGAACGGCCACGACCCGGTACCCGGCCAGCGTGACGCTCGCCGGGTTCGTCCCGTGGGCGGAGTCGGGGATGATGACCTTCGTGCGAGGGTTGCCCTGTTTGGTGTGATAGGCCCGCATCAGGAGGAGACCCGTGAGCTCTCCGGACGCGCCCGCGGCCGGCTGGAAGGTCACCCGGGCCATCCCGGTCAGCTCGCACAGGGCCCGCTCCAGCCGCCAGACGAGCTGGAGCGCGCCCTGGACCGTGGCCTCGGGCTGGTGGGGGTGGACGCGCTGGAACCCCGGGATCGCCGCGGCGGCCTCGGCGAGCTTCGGGTTGTACTTCATCGAGCACGACCCCAGGGGGTAGAACCCCGTGTCCACCCCGTAGTTGGACTGGGACAGCCGGGTGAAGTGCCTGACCAGGTCGCGCTCCGCGACCTCGGGGAGGGCCGGGGGGCCGGCCCTCCGGTGCTCGTCGGGAATCCGGGTCTCCCGCACGTCGAGCTCCGGGAAGCTCCACGCCCGCCGGCCGGGCCGGGAGGCCTCCATGAGGGTCCCGGCGCCCGGGGGGCCCTGGCTCCGGACCGGGGCCCCGACGCCCGCCCGGGCCACGGGCCCGTCCCCGCTCGATCCGTCCCCGCTCACGAGAGCACCTTCCACATCGCCTCGGCCAGGCCGTCGATCTCCTCCCGGGTCCGTCGCTCGGTCACGGCCACCAGGAGGGCGCGGCCGTCGGCGTCGGCCAGGGGCACGCCGGCCAGGTAGCCCTGGTCGACCAGGTCGTCACGCACCTGCGAGGCGGGCCGGGGGAGCCGCAGGGCGAACTCCTTGAAGAACGGGGCCTCGGGATGGAGCAGCTCGACGCCCTCGACCTGGGAGAGGCGGTGGGCGGCGTAGGCGGCCTTGGCCGCGCACTGGCGCCCCAGCTCGAGCAGGCCCCCCGGACCGAGCCCGGCCAGGTATACGGTGGCCGCCACCGCCATGAGGGTCTGGTTCGTGCAGATGTTCGAGGTGGCCTTCTCCCGCCGGATGTGCTGCTCCCGGGCCTGGAGGGTGAGGACGTAGCCCACCCGTCCGTCCACGTCGGTGGTCTCCCCCACGATCCGCCCCGGCATCCGCCGGACGTCCTGCATCCGGGCGGCGATGATCCCAAGGTACGGGCCCCCGTAGCTCAGGTGGTTCCCGAGGACCTGGCCCTCGGCCACGGCGATGTCGGCCCCGAGCTCCCCCGGCGGGGCCAGGACCCCGAGGGACAGCGGGTCGAAGACCTGGATGGCCCGGGCGCCCGCCTCCCGGGCCGCGGCGAAGAGCTCCCGGGCCGGCTCCAGGATCCCCAGGTGGTTGGGGTGCTGGACCACGACCGCCGCGACGTCGTCGCCGAGCTCGGGCCGCCCTCCCCTGCCCCCCTCGGCCGGGACCGTCTCCACGGTGAAC
>JACQTL010000021.1 GCA_016210805.1 Actinomycetota bacterium
CTCCAGGACCGACTCCATCGTGTCCAGGAGGCCCCCGAGCTCTGTGAGGCAGCCCTGGACGTCCCCCGCCGCCCCGTACCGGGCGACCAGGCTGTACAGGAACAGGAGGACGGGGAGGGCCGTGCCGTACGGCACGATGACCACGCCCCTGGAGAACGCGTCGGCGTGGGCCCGGCGGAGGACGGCGAACGCGGCGTCGGGCACCGCGCAGACCGCCACGGGGGCGGTGAGAGCCGGATCCAGGTAGGCGGCCACCTCCCGGGCCCGGGCGGCCACGCAGCGCTCGACCTCCCGGGCCAGGGCCTCCCGCTCGGCGGGGTCCTCGGCCTCCTCGAGCTCCTCGAGCTCGCGGACGGCCGTCCACTTGGAGTCCACCGGCAGGCGCCGCCCGTCGGGGAGCTCGAGCCCGTACTCGACCACCTTGCCGTTCATCCGGACGTCGGTGGCCAGGATCCCCGGCGGGAGCTCGGCGAGCTGCTCCCGGAGGACGTTCTCCCCGGCCCGGCCCTTCGTGGCTCCCCCGGCCAGCACGGTGGCCAGGCGCTGCACGACCTTCCAGGACTCCGCCTCCCGGTCCCGCCGGCGGTCCTCGAGGATGCGGAGCTCCTCCAGCGCCCTCCGGGCGGCGGAGACCTCGGACCACAGCTCGCGCTCGGAGCCGTCCCGGGTCCGGGCCTGGTCGGCCAGCCGGCGGATCTCGGCCGCCTGGGCGGCCAGGTGCCCCTCCAGCCGCCCGCCGAGCCCGGGGTCGGCGACCCCCGCCGGCTCGACGGCGCGGTCCGCCCCCGCCCTCCTGGCGGCCACGGCGACGCCGGCCGCCGCCCCGAGGAGCAGCGCCAGGACCCCGATGGCCAGCATCGTCGTCGTGCTCGTCGCATCCATGGAACCGAGCCTACGACGAGGGTCTGACACTCCTGCCGAACCGCGGGCCGCCCGATGCCGGGCTCGTCCCGGATCCGTGGAATAGGGCGCGTATCCGGGGTCCGGACGCGATTTGACCCCATCCTGGGCCATTGCGATGATTCGCCGCGGAACGAGCGCGTGAGGAGGTGATCGCCAAACCCATCGACGCGTCGGCCTGATCGCCGAGTCGACGGGGGAAGTGCCGGGCCACGGTCCTGGGGGAGTCGTGAACGCAGGCTGGATCCAGGAGGCCCGATGCACAGGAAGCGATCCTTTGTAACGCTCTTCGTAGCCCTCATGGTCGCCGCCCTCGTGGCGGCAACGCCGCTGCCGGGCGGAGCCGACCACGCCAAGGACCACGGGGAGGCGGGCGAGGGCAACGACGACTTCTACTACGAGCACCATGCCCAGCACGGCCCGAGCGACGGCCACCTGCCCGGCTCGTCTGAGAACGTCGAGCTGGTCGGCAAGCTGGGCCTCACCCAGTTCGAGGGAGACATCTCCGACGTCTCCGCGCTCCCGACGGCCGACGGCCGATGGTTCGCCTACCTCGGGGACTGGGGCGCGCAGTGCAACACCGGCGGGGTCCACGTGGTCGACATCACCGACCCCGAGAACCCGCAGCGCTCCGGTTTCCTGAACAGCGGCGGCTTCGGGTACGTCACCGAGGGCGTCCAGGCCCTCCACGTCGAGACCACGGCGTTCGGCGGGGACCTCCTCGTGATCAGCAACGAGTGGTGCCGCGGGAGCGGGAACCCCAAGAACATGCCTGGCGGCATCACCCTGTGGGACGTCACCGAGCCCACCGAGCCCAAGCGCCTGGTCCAGGCGTTCGGGGACTTCGACGTCCACGGGAACAGGGCCAACGAGTCGCACAGCGCGATCGCCTGGAACGCGGGCGACCGGGCGTTCCTCGCGGCGATAGACAACGAGGAGCTGGCCGACGTCGACCTCTTCGAGATCACGGACCCGCGCAACCCGGTGCTCCTCGCCGAGACGAGGCTCCCCGGCGTGAGCGTCAACGGGTACGGACAGCTCAAGACGTCGCACGACTTCGACGTGCTCCAGTTCCCGGACGGGTCCTGGCACCTGATGGTCTCGGACTGGGACGCCGGCTGGATCGACGTCGACGTCACCGACCCCGAGAACCCCGTGATCGCCGGGGACTTCGACTACGCCGAGTGCGATCAGGTCGTCGCCACCGCCTGCCCGCCCGAGGGCAACGCCCACCAGGGCGAGTGGAACGGCGACGGGACCCTGTTCCTCGGGACGGACGAGGACTTCAGCCCGTTCCGTACGCCGATCACGGTCCTGGACGGGGACATGGCCGGCGAGAAGGTCGACGCCGGCGAGTTCGGCTGGACGAAGCAGGTGGCGAGCTTCCCGGACGAGAAGATCAACGGCCCCACGGTGTTCGGCGGCTACGGCTGCGTCGGCGACAGGGCCGGGATCCCGGCGGCCACCGACGTGTTCCCGGCGGTGGGCGCCGACGAGGAGCGGATCATCGTGTTCCAGCGGGGACCGGTGAACGACCCGAACAGCCCGGGAGCCGCGTGCTTCTTCTCCGACAAGGTGGCCTCCGGCGAGATGAAGGGCTACGACGTGGTGCTGATCGCCAACCACCACGACGGCGCCCAGGGGGGCGAGACCCCCGGCTCCTTCATCTGCGGCGGCCAGGGGAGCGCCGTGGCGGGCACCGCCGCCGGCCTCTGCGTTGGGCACGAGTTCATGCACGAGGCCTTCGGGCGGACCCCCGACTACACGATCCCCTACCCGTCGGGCGATCCCGGCGACCTGGAACCGGACATCGGCGACCTCGGGCCCACGCTCGAGGCCTCGGCCGAGTTCGACGGCTGGGGCTACGTGCGGCTGATCGACTCCACGACGATGACGGAGATCGACCAGCTCACGATCCCCGAGTCCGCCGACCCGGAATTCGCCGCCGGCTTCGGCGACCTCACGGTCCACGAGGTCGAGATCGCTCGCGGCGACCCGAACGAGGGCGGCTCGTCCCCGGACGACGGGGTGCTGGCCTACTTCTCGTGGTACTCGGGCGGGTTCCGCGTGGCGTCGTTCGACGGCACCGGCATCCAGGAGGTCGGCCACTACATCGACCCGGACGGCAACAACTTCTGGGGCGTGGCCCTGGCCAAGGACCAGAACGGCGACCGGATCGTCCTGGCCAGCGACCGGGACTTCGGGCTGTTCATCTTCAGGTACACGGGTTCCATCCCGAGCCCGTAGCCCACACCCGGGAGGAAGGAAGGGGGCCGGCACCTCGCCGGCCCCCTCCTCGTCTCACGTCTCGCCCCCCACCCGGCCCTGCGGATGGGACCATGGGGGCCATGTCCCTGATCGGGCTGCACGCCGTGGAGCGCTCGTACGGGTCGTGGACGGTGTTCCGCGACCTCTCCTTCGAGGTGCCCGAGGGGGCCCGGATCGGAGTCATCGGGCCGAACGGGGCCGGGAAGTCCACCCTCCTGCGGATCCTGGGCGGCATCGACCCGGTGGAGGCCGGCGAGGTGACCCGGCGCCGGGGCCTGGTCACGGCCTACCTCCCCCAGCACGTCACCGGGGACGACCGGACGCCGATCGCCACAGTCCTCGCGGCCAGGCCCGACCTGGGAGCGATCGACGACGGCCTCCGGGCCGTCGAGGACGACCTGGCCCGGCCGGCCACCGCCGGCGACCTCCGCCGCATGCAGCGCCTCCTGGCCCGCCAGGAGGAGCTCGTGGCCCGGTGGGTCGAGGCCGGGGGCTCGGGGCTCGAGGGCCAGGCCCGCGCCCTCCTGGCCGGCCTCGGCCTGAGCGACGACGACCTGGGCCTGCCCACCGGCACCCTCTCGGGCGGGCAGCGCAAGCTGGTCGCCCTGGCCGCCTGCCTGATCCGCCGGCCCGACGTCCTCCTCCTCGACGAGCCCGAGACCCACCTGGACTCCCACCGCCGCGAGCTCCTCGAGGGCATGGTCCGGGGCCTCGACGGGGCGGTGGTCGTGGTCTCTCACGACCGCTACCTGCTCGACGAGACCGTCCGGGAGATCGTGGAGGTCGAGGACGGCCGGCTCACCAGGTGGCCGGGGAACTACTCCGCCCACGCCGTGGCCAAGCAGCTCGCCCTGGAGCGCCAGCAGCAGCTCTACGTCACCCAGCGGAAGGAGATCGCCCGGCTGGAGGAGACCGTGCGGCGCCTCCGGCACTGGGGGGCCCAGGGTGGCGACGACAAGCACTTCAAGAAGGCCCGCCAGAAGGAGCGGCAGATCGACCGCATGGAGAGGATCGAGCGGCCGGTCTTCGAGCGGAGGAGGATCGGCCTGGCCATGCGGAGCGCCACGCGAGGCGGCCAGAAGGTCGTCGAGCTCCGGGGCGTCACCGCCGCCTTCGACCACGACCCCGTGCTCATCGACGTCGACCTCACCGTGACCAGGGGGGAGCGGGTCGGCGTGGTCGGCCCCAACGGCTCCGGGAAGACCGTCCTGGGCAAGCTGATCGCCGGCCTCCTCGAGCCGGTCGCCGGGGAGGTGTGGGTCGGCCCCTCGATCCACCTGGGCCACCTGGCCCAGGACCACGACGACCGCGACGCCGACCTCACGCCGATCGAGCTGGTCAGGGCCACGAGGGCGATGTACGAGGACGATGCGGTGAGCCACCTGGCCAGGTTCCTGTTCAGGTACGACCAGATGCGCCAGCCGATCGGGACCCTCTCCGGAGGAGAGCGGACCCGCCTCCAGCTCCTATCGATGATGCTGGCCGGGGCGAACTGCCTGGTGCTCGACGAGCCCACCAACCACCTGGACATCGAGTCGATGGAGGTCCTGGAGTCCGCGCTGGAGCGCTACGACGGGACGGCCATCGTGATATCGCACGACCGCTACCTGCTGGACCGGATCCCCGACCGCATCGTCGAGGTCGCCGACGGCTCGGTGACCTCGTACGAGGGCGGCTTCTCCCGCTGGGCCGAGCTGCGCGCCGCCGCCTCCCCGGTCGGAGGCTGACCCGCCATCCCGGGTTGGCCCCGGCTCTTCGGCCCGCGGATACTGTGACCGTGGGGGAACCGGTGCCGGTGGAGCGCCTGTCGCCCGAGCAGGCGGAGCAGCTGCACGCCCTGTACCAGCGCGAATGGTGGACGCGGGGGCGTGAGCTGGACGACGTCCGCCGGATGCTGGAGGGCTCGGACGTCGTCGTGGGGTTCGCCGACCCGGACGACGGCCGGCTGGTGGGGTTCGCCAGGGTGGTCACCGACTTCGTCTACAAGGCCCTGGTCCTCGACGTGATCGTCGACGCCCCGGCTCGGGGCACGGGTCTCGGCGGGGTCATCATGGACGCCGTGATCTCCCACCCGCGGCTGGCCGGGGTGCGCCACTTCGAGCTCTACTGCCGACCCGAGCTCGTTCCCTTCTACGAGCGGTGGGGGTTCACCGACGACCTCGGCGAGCTCCGGTTCATGCGCCGGGGCCCCTCCCCCGGGCCGGGGGGCTGACCGTGGCCCTCGACAGGGAGGGGATCCCCGACGAGGTACTGCGCCTGGCCGAGGACGCCAACAGCTACCAGCCCCTGGGGCCGGGCGAGGAGCGGATCGTCGAGCCCAACTACATCCTGTTCCTGGCCCCCCACCCCATCCCCCAGGCCACGGTCGTCCAGCGCCTCCGCCTGAACCCGGCCTCCGTGGCCGGGACCGTCGCCCGGATCAGGGACCTGATCAGGGAGCGGGGGCGGCCCGCCGCGACCTGGGAGGTGGGGAGCTCGGCCACGCCGGCAGACCTGGCCGACCGGCTCCTGCAGATGGGGATGGTGCCCGACCAGGAGCCCCTCGCGGTGGGGATGGTCCTGACCGGGCCCCCGGCCGGGGAGCCCCCGGAGGACGTGGAGGTCAGGGTGGTGCGGACCGCGGAGGAGCACCTCGCGGCGATCCGGATCGCCGAGACCGCGTTCGGGCTGGAGGAGCTGACCGGCGGGGGCGACCTCGAGCTGGCCTCCAGGGAGCTGGCCGAGACCGCGGCCGCCGGGCACGCGCAGCAGTTCCTGGCCCACGTGGACGGCGAGCCGGTGGCCACCGGCCGGGCCACGTTCACCCCCCACGGGGTGGTGCTGAACGGAGGCTCGACCCTCCCCGGGGCCCGGGGCCGGGGGGCCTACCGGGCCCTGGTCCACGCCCGGTGGGAGGAGGCCGTGCGCCGGGGGACCCCGGCCCTGGTCACCCAGGCCGGGCGGATGTCCCGCCCGATCCTGGCCCGGCTGGGGTTCCGGGAGGTCTGCGAGATCCGCATCCTCCTGGACGAGCTGGCCCGGGACTGACCGGGGCGCCCGGCCGGGTCCTCCCGGCTCACGTCCTCCGGAGGGAACGGATCAGCCGGGCCACGGCCCGGAACGACGAGATCGTCTTCGCCGGGTCGGCCAGCGGCGTGACGTTCTGGATCACCAGGTGCCTGAGGCCCACGGCCCGGTACGACAGCGCCCTGGCGGCGAGCTGCTCCGGGGTCCCGTGGTCGATCGCCCGGTGGATCACCTCGAACGGGACCTCCCGCATCGCCGACCTCACCTCGTCGGGATCGAGCCGGGAGGGCACGTAGTCGGCCACCCCCCGGTAGTCCTCCCCGTAGGGGTGGGAGGCGCCGGCCTTCCGCCACACCGACGCCGGGATGACCAGGGCTCCCAGGCGGAGGGCGTTCGAGTCGAGCAGTCGGTGGGCCTCGTCGTGGGAGCCGGCCAGGAGGACCCGGGCCTCGTACGACGGAGTGAAGCCCCGCATGGCCCGCCCGGCCTCCTCGGCGGCCCGCCGGATCTCCCGGAGGTGGTCGGCGTACTCGTCGGGCTCCATCTGATGGGTGGGGAGCCAGCCGTCACCGTACCGCCCGGCCAGGCGGAGCATCTTGGGCCCGTGGGCGGCCACCCAGATCGGCGGGAACGTCCCCCGGTAGGCCCCCAGCCCGATCACCGCCCGGTCCAGCGAGTGGTACCTCCCCGAGAACGACACGTAGTCGCGGGGGCTGTTCCACAGCAGGCGGATGCAGTACAGCGCCTCCTCCAGGCGGGAGACCTGCCCCGCGTAGGAGAGGCCGTAGGGCTCGACGTTCTCCCGCTCCCCGGCCCCGATCCCCAGCACGAACCGTCCCCGGGTCAGGTGGTGGATCGTCAGGGAGGCCTGGGCGAGCTGAGCGGGGTGGCGACGGATCGGCTCGGTGACGGCCGTCCCCAGACGGGCCCGGCGGGTCCGCTGGGCCAGGGCCCCGAGGAAGGCGAACGTGTCGAAGTTCGCCTCGGGGTTCCCGATCACCCGGGCGGCCGGGAAGAGCTTCCTGTCCCACAGCCCCAGGGGAACCAGCCACATCCAGTGGTCGATGGCCCACAGGGAGTCGGCCCCGGCCACCTCCAGCGCGCGGGCCAGGCCCATCGAGGCGGCCACCGGCGGCCGCCCGAGGACCTGCACGCCGACCGGGAGCCCGCCCGCCATGGCCTCAGCCTCCCACGGTCCTGAAGAGGAAGTCGAGCACGGCCGGCTCGCGGGCCCGGGTCCCCACTACTCCGCTCCGCCCACACCGGACTGCTCCCTGAACGCCGATCGGGAGGGCGAGTACACGGTGGGGCCGT
Source organism: Actinomycetota bacterium (assembly GCA_016210805.1). GTDB lineage: Bacteria > Actinomycetota > UBA4738 > UBA4738 > JACQTL01. The sequence continues at coordinate 7,489 of JACQTL010000021.1, forward strand.
CGCCGAAGAGCTCTCCGATCCGCCCGGCCAGCTCGGCCGGCTCCCACGGCCCGTCCTTCGAGACGTCGGCCACGGGGGTCCAGCCCCGGTAGAGCTGGACGAGCCCTCCGGACACCCCGAACACCTGACCGGTGATCCCCGCGGCCCCGTCGCTCACCAGGAACGCGACGAGCGGGGCGACGTTCTCGGGGGCCAGCGGGTCCCAGCCCTCCTCGGGCGGGGGTGGGAGGTCCTGGAAGGTCTTCTCGGTCATGCGGGTCCTGGCCCCCGGCGCGATCGCGTTGCAGGTCACGCCGTACCTCCCCATCTCCATGGCCACGATCTGCGTGAACCCGGCGATCCCGGCCTTGGCCGCGCCGTAGTTCGACTGGCCGGCCATGCCCAGGATCCCCGACGTCGAGCTGGTGTTCACGATGGCCCCCCGGACCTCCTCGCCGGCCTTGGACCGCTCCCGCCAGTGGGCGCAGGCCTCCCGGGTGACCAGGAAGTGGCCCCGGAGGTGGACCTTGATCACCGCGTCCCACTCCTCGACCGACATGTTGAACACCATCCGGTCCCGGAGGATCCCGGCGTTGTTCACGACGGCGTCGAGCCGTCCCCAGGTGTCCAGGGCCAGCGCGATCACGGACGCCGCCCCCTCGGGCTCGGAGATGTCCTCGAAGTGGGGCACGGCCTCTCCGCCGGCTCCCCGGATCTCCTCCACGACCTGCGAGGCGGCCCTGGGATCGGCGCCGGTGCCGTCCCACTCGCCGCCCAGGTCGTTCACGACGACCCTGGCCCCCTCCCGGGCGAACAGGAGGGCCTCCCCCCGGCCGATGCCCCTCCCGGCCCCGGTGATCACCGCGACCTTCCGATCGAGCAGTCCCATGTCAGCGCGTCCTTCCCTGTCGAGCTCCGCCCGAACGCTATCGGAATCGCCCGAACGCCGGGCCTGCGACTCTGCGGGGATCCGCCGAGGGGGGTAACCTGGTCTTTCGACCGAGGAGGTGGTTCGGATGCGCCGCTACTTCCTGGTGGCGAACCAGACCCTCGGGGGAGAGCACCTCGCCGACGCGGTCCGCGACGCGGTGGAGGCGGGACCGTGCGAGTTCCACGTGATCGTGCCCGCCACCCCGCCCCGGGAACACATGGTGTGGACCGAGGGGGAGGCCATCGCCATGGCCCGCCAGCGCCTCGACACCGCCCTGGAGCGGCTCCGGGCGATGGGCGTGCAGGCGGATGGACGGGTCGGCGACGCCAACCCCGTGCTGGCCGTGGAGGACGCCCTCCGGGAGCGCCCCTGCGACGAGATCATCCTGTCGACGTTCCCGCCGGGCATGTCGCGGTGGCTCCGGGTGGACGTGCCCCACATGCTGGCGCGGTACGGGGTCCCCGTGCGCCACGTGATCGCCCAGACCGAGCAGGTCCCCAGGCGCTGAGCGTCGGGCCGGGGACGAGCCTCGGCCCGCGGGCCGCTCAGGCCGAGAGGGCCTCGAGGGCCTTGGGGGCGGTGTCGGGCGCCTTGACCCGGTACCAGGCGTGCTCGATCCGGCCCTCCTCGTCGATCAGGAACGAGGACCGGAGGAGCCCGACGAACTTCTCGCCGAAGTACGACTTCTCGCCCCAGCACCCGTAGGCCTTGGTGACCTCGTTGTCCGGGTCGGACAGCAGCGGGAACCCCAGCGCGTACTTCTCGTCGAAGCGCTTGTTCGCCTCCGACTCGTCCGGGCTTATCCCCACGACGTCCACCCCGAGGCCGACGAGGTCCTGGCGGCTGTCCCGGAGGTCGCAGGACTGCTTCGTGCAGCCCGGCGTGTCCGCCGCCGGATAGAAGTAGAGCAGCAGCTTCCTGCCGCGGTAGTCCGACAGCCGGACCGTCTCGCCGTCCTGGTTCGCCAGCGCGAAGTCGGGAGCCGGGTCGCCCGGATCCAGTTGCTCGGCCATGCCCAAACCCTACACCGCCCTCCGCGTAGCCTGGATCCAGGGAGCGCCGGAGTCGGCGGTCCGCGCGGCCCGAGAGGTCCACGAGGCCCCCGGCGCGGACCCCCTGTCCCTCTTGGAGCGGCAGGCGTAGCCTGTTGCCCGGGAGGTGGTTCGGATGCTGAAGGCAACCCGCGTGGCGGCCACCCTGGCCGTGAGCGACATCGATCGAGCTCGGCGGTTCTACGAGGACGTGCTGGGGTTCTCGGTGTACCGGGAGGACCCCAACGGGATCGTGTACGAAGTGCCGGGGGCGGGCGCCAACCTGTTCATCTACCCGTCGCAGTTCGCCGGGACGAACCAGGCCACGGCGGCCACGTTCGAGGTCCAGGACATCGAGGCGACGGTGGCCACGCTCCGCGAGAAGGGCGTGGCCTTCGAGGAGTACGACTTCCCGGGGCTCAAGACCGAGGAGGGGATCGCCACCCTCGGGCCGGAGAAGGCCGCCTGGTTCAAGGACCCCGACGGGAACATCCTGGCCGTGGGGACCGAGTTCGGGATATAGCCGCCGGCCTCCGTACGGTGGCGAACCGACGGGGCTGGCCACGGAAACGTAACGTCGGCGGTCGTCCACCCGTGCTCCAGCGACCCGGAGGGGAACGTCGATGCGCATCGAGCCCGAGGGCCCCCGAGGCCGCGTCCTGAGGATCTCCGGCGAACTCGACGTGGCCACCGCCCCCGATCTCCAGTCGGCCCTCGAGGGGCTGACCGGGACCCCGGGGGACATCCGCCTGGACGTGTCCGGGCTGGAGTTCATGGACAGCTCCGGCCTGAAGGTGCTGGTCTTCGCGGCCCGGAGCCTGGGGGAACGCGGCCGCCTCGTCCTCGTTCACCCGTCTCCCCCCGTGGCCCGGGTCCTCGAGCTCTCCGGCCTGGCCACGGCCCCCAACATCGAGGTCGAGCCGGTCAGTCCGGAGCCGTGAGCCTCCGGTACTCGTCGCGGATCACCCCGTAACACTCGCAGGAGGCCGCCTCGAGCCCCTCCCGGTCCACGATCCGGACCCTCCCCCGCCGGTAGCTGATGAGCCCCCGATCCTGGAGCCTCCCGGCCACCTCGGTGACCGAGGCCCTGCGGACCCCGAGCATCTGGGCCAGGAACTCCTGGGTCAGGCGGATCTCGTCCGTCCGGAGGCGGTCGTGGGCCTGGAGGAGCCACCGGGAAGCCCTCTCCTGGACGCCGTGGTGTTGCATGCCGTGATCTGGCCGATCTGCATGAGCAGCGCCCTGACGTGGCCGAGGAGCAGGTTCCGCAGGATCGGCGACTCGTCGACGGCGGCCCGGAGGGCCGGCTCGTCGACCCTGAGGGCCGAGCCGGCCACCTGGACCACGCTGTCGACGATGGCGAGCGGCCCGTCGAGGACCGTCCCCACCTCCACGAAGCCCTCCCGTCCCACGGTGGCCATCTCCACCGTGGACCCGTCCTGCATGCTGGTCACCAGGGAAACCATGCCCCTCGTCGGGAAGTGGACCCACCGGGGCGCCTCGCCCCGCTCGGAGAGGACCTGGCCCTGGGCCAGGTCCACCTCCGCCGAGGCGGCCACGAGGCGATCCCCGACCGCAGCGGGGAGCGCGTCGACGAGGAGGTTCCCGGTCGACCCCGCGGCATATCTCGGCACGGCCACCTCGTCCTTTCCCAGGTCCGGGAGGGGAACGGGAGCCCCGGAGGGGACCCCCGCCGGGCGGGCCGGAGAGCCGGCCCGCGCGATGGTTGGTTCGCTCAATGCCTACCCGCCGAGGGGCGCCCGTACGCCACCCCGCCGCGTACACTCCGGTCCCCCGAACCCAGGAGGAGCGATGCCGGCCCACGATCCCGCCACCCCCCGGACCGACGGCGAGCCAGGCGACGATCTCGACCTCCGGGAGGAGGGCGGCCTGCCGCCCGTCGCCGACCGGCCCGTGGACCGGGAGACCCTGGCCACCCCGGCGGAGGGCCTCGACGAGCGCCCCCAGCGCCCCAAGCGGGTCGTGATCCTGGGAGCGGGGGTCGCCGGGCTGGTGGCCGGCTTCGAGCTCCTCCGCCGGGGCCACGAGCCGCTGGTCCTCGAGGCCCAGAACCGGGTCGGCGGCCGCATCCACACGCTGCGCTCGTTCGCCCCCGGCCTGTACGCGGAGGCCGGGGCCATGCGCATCCCCCGGGCCCACGACCTCACCCTGGCCTACTGCGACCTGTTCGGGCTGGAGCGCAGGCCGTTCGTGATGGGCAACCCCAGGGGCCTCGTGTACGTGGGCGGGGAGCGGATGACCGCGGAGGAGGCCGGCTCGGACCCCTCGCGCCTCCCCTTCGAGCTCGACGAGCACGAGGCCGGCCGGTCCGCCGACGACCTGTGGGCCGAGGCCATCGGCGACGTGCGGGAGCTCCTGCAGGCCCACGGCGACGAGGCCTGGGACGAGATCGTGTCCCGCTACGACAGCTACTCGCTGTACCAGTTCCTCCGGATCAAGGGGTTCTCCGAGGGGGCCATCGAGTACTACGCGGTGATGAACTTCGTGGAGTCGGACCTCAACAACGCCGTGGTCGAGGTGCTCCGGGAGGACCTGGGCGGGGCCTACGTCGACATGCAGGAGATCGTGGGCGGGATGGACCGGCTCCCCAACGCCTTCTACGGGGAGCTCCAGCGGCACATCCGGCTGGGTGCCGAGGCTCACGCGATCGAGCAGGACGAGGGATCGGTCACCGTGCACTACAAGACGGAGTCCGGACGGTTCGCGGCCCGAGGGGACTACGCGATCTGCACCCTGCCCTTTCCGGTCCTGCGGTCGGTGGAGACCCTCGTCCCGTTCTCACGGGAGAAGCAGCGAGCCATCCGCCAGCTGAACTACCACGCCTCCACGAAGGTGCTGTTCCAGGTCCGCCGGCGGCGCTGGGAGGAGCTCGACGGGATCACCGGAGGGGCCACCGTCACCGACCTCCCGATCCGCCGGATGAACTACCCGACGCCCGACCCGGACACCGAGCGAGGGGTGCTCCTGGCCAGCTACACCTGGGGGCAGGACGCCCTCCAGTGGGGAGCCATGGACGAGGAGACGCGGCTCGAGGAGGCCCTGGACGACGTCTCCCGCATCCACCCCTGGATCCGGGAGGAGTACGAGGTGGGGGCCTCCCACGCCTGGTACGGGGACCGGTGGGCCCGGGGAGCCTTCGCGCTCTTCGCGCCGGGCCAGCAGTCCGCGCTGCAGGAGGCCATCGTGCGACCGGAGGGCCGGATCCACTTCGCCGGCGAGCACTGCTCCCTGTACCACGCCTGGATCCAGGGCGCGCTGGAGTCGGGGATCCGGGCGGCACGGGAGATCCACGAGGCGCCCGACCCGAACCGGGTGGCCCGGGTCGGCGGGTAGGCCCGGCGGCCGGGCCCTGGACTCAGGCCTTCTTCGCGGCCTTGCGGGCCTGGGTCTTCTTCGCCCCGGCCTGGACCTTCCTGGCGCCGGACCCCGCCTTCGCGGCCGCGCTCTTCGCCGCCCCCCGGGCGGTGGCCCCGGCCTTCTTCGCGGCCGCCTCGGCCTTCTTCCCGGCCGGAGCGGCCTTGTTCCCGGCTGCCTCGGCCTTCTTCCCGGCTGCCTGCGCGCCGGACTCGGCGCCCCGCCCGCCCCGGGCCACGGCCTGGCGGGCCCGGTCCAGGGACTTCCCGGCGGCCCCGGCGGCCTTCTTCGCGGCCGGAGCGGCCTTCCGGGCCTGCCTGGCCACCGTGTCCGCGGCCTTCCTGGCCGCGGGGGCGGCCTTCCTGGCCTGCTCGGCCACGGCCCTGGCGGCCTTCTCGGCTGCGGGGGCCGCCTTCTTCACGGCCTTGGCCGCCCGCTCGGCGACCGGCGCCGCCCGCTCGGCCGCCTTCTTCACGGCATCCTTGGCCCGGTCCTGCAGGCCCTTCGCAGCCGCCATGTTCGCTCCCTCCTCCACTCGCCACGCCGCAGGCGATGTCTCCCCCGACCATACCCCCGGCCCGCCGGGCACGCGAACCGCCGACCCCCGGGCTAGAACGGCTTGTACACCATGAGCCACAGGAGGACGCCGAGCCCCCCGGCGCCGACGGCCAGGATCAGGAACGGGCGCGACGAGGTGACCACCGCGGCTATCTCCTCCGGGGTCCCGGGGGGCGAGGGATCGATCTTCTTCTTGGCCTGCTCGTACGTCTGAACGCCCACGGCCTGCCGGACGGCGTTCACCCACGAGTTGGCCAGCGAGTACATCGACATCATCAGCACGAAGAAGACCCCGATCGCCGTCCAGATCCAGCCCTCGCCCCACCAGTGCCCCAGGAACCCGGCGGTGACACCCCCCACCAGGAGGAGCAGGAGCGACACGTACAGGACCGTCAGGGACGACGACGACAGCTCGACCAGAGAGGCGATCCGGGCCACCTCCCGCTCCCGGCGGAGCCGGATAGCCACGGCCGCCGAGGCGCCGTGGGCCATCACGAACCCGAACGCCCCGACGACGTGAAGGAACACGAAGAACCGGTACATGAGCCTCCCTCCCCCTCGGATGCTATGGACTGTAGAGAGGCGGCGCGAAGTCGGGCTACCCGGCCGCCTCGGCCAGGGCCCGGAGGGCGTCGATCTGGAGGGTGGTGGCCATGAGCGTCGTGACCCCGCTCTCCTTCCAGGCCTCCAGGCCGTCGCGGATCTTCTCGGCCGGGCCGGTGAGGGCCATCTCGTCGACCAGCCGGTCGGGGACCGCGGCGGCGGCCTCGCCCTTGCGGCCCTCCAGGTAGTGGTCCTGTATCTCGGTTGCCTCGGCCTCGTAGCCGAACCGGGCGGCCAGGTCGAAGTAGAAGTTCCGGCCCCTCGCGCCCATGCCCCCGATGTACAGGGCGAAATAGGGCTTGGCCGTGTCCCGGCAGGCCTGCACGTCGTCGCCGAGCAGCACGAACACCATGGGGGCGATGTCGAAGCCGCCCCCGCCGGCCGGCTTCCCGGCCCTGGCGAACCCCTCCTCCAGGGACGGCCGGAACACGTCCATCCGCTGCGGGGAGCAGAAGACGGGGATCCAGCCGTCCGCGACCTCCGCGGCCAGGGCCACGTTCCGGGGCCCGATGGCCGCCAGGTAGATGGGCAGGTCGCTCCGGAGCGGGTGGACGATCGTCTTGAGCGGCTTGCCCAGGCCGGTGCCGTCCAGGGCAGGCACGTCGTAGTACTCGCCGTGGAACTCCACCGGCGCCTCGCGGCGGAGGATGGCCCGGACGATCCCGACGTACTCCCGGGTCCTGGCCAGGGGCTTCCCGTACGGCTGGCCGTGCCAACCCTCGACGACCTGGGGGCCGGACATGCCCAGCCCCAGGCGGAACCGCCCTCCGGACAGGTGGTCGAGGGTGATGGCGGTCATGGCGGCGGCCGCCGGCGTCCGGGCGGGTATCTGCATGATCCCGGTGCCCAGGCCGATCCGCTCGGTGTGGGCGGCCGCCCAGGTGAGCGTGGTCACCGCGTCCGAGCCGTAGGCCTCGGCGCTCCACACGGAGTCGAACCCGAGGGCCTCGGCCTCCCTGACCAGCGGGAGCACGTCGATGGGCACCGCGCCCCAGTACCCCATGTGCAGGGCGAGCTTCATCGGGGCAGCATAGCCGCCCGGCGGACGGGGCCTCTCGGGGAGGGTGTGCGTGTCGGTGCCGTGCGCTAGGCTGTCCGCCGTCCCGAAGTTCCTCCGCCCGGCCGGCGTCACGGCGGGGTCCCCGAGAGACCGAGACCGCTCCCCCAGGAGGCAGCCCACGGTGCTGGACATCGCGAAGCAGGCGGTCGCCTCGGCGCGCGCCGCCGGGGCCGACTACGCGGACGCCCGGGTGGTGAAGGAGGAGTCCGAGTCGCTCACCGTCCGGAACCAGGAGATGGAGGGCATCGACAGGGGGACATCGATCGGCATCGGGATCCGGGTCCTGGCCGGCGGGTACTGGGGGTTCGCCGCGACGGCGCGCCTGGAGGACGGCGAGATCGAGCGGACCGCCCGGCTGGCCGTGGCCATCGCCAGGGCCGCGTCACGGCTCCCCGGCGAGCCCGTCCGCCTGGCCCCCGTCGAGCCGGTGGTGGCCACGTGGGAGGGTCCGATGCAGGACGACCCCTTCAACGTCCCCGTGGAGGAGAAGGTCGCCCTGCTCATGGAGGCCAGCCGGCGGATGCAGCTCGTCGAGGGCCTCTCCTTCGCCGAGGCCACGCTGGACTTCTACCGCCGGGGGACCCACTTCGCCTCCAGCGAGGGGGCCGCCATCGAGCAGACCATCGTGAACTCCGGCGGGGGGATCGAGGCCACGGCGA
>JACQTL010000137.1 GCA_016210805.1 Actinomycetota bacterium
AACTTCCCGAAGATACGTCTCTGGAACTCCGCGGGGATGCCGGGGCCGCGGTCGGCGACCGAGACCCGGATCGCGAGGTCCTGCCGCCGGGCCCTGATCAGCACGGACTCGCCTCCAGGGGAGAACTTCGCCGCGTTCGACAGGAGGTTCCCCAGGATCCGCTCGAAGGCGTAGGGGTCGGTGAGCACGCGGAGGCCCTCCTCCGCCGACACCCGAACCGGGCGCGGCCCGAGCTCGTGGGCCATGTTCTGGAGGACCCGGTGGACCAGCAGGGGGGCGTCGTGCGCCCCGATCGTGACCCGGAACTGCCCCCGCTCCAGCCGGGAGAAGTCGAGGAGGTGCGTGATGAGGTGCTCCAGCGAGCGGGCGTTCTCCTCGACCCGCTCCAGGAGCTCGTCGCGGAGCCCGCCCTCCAGGTCGCGCCACCGGTTCCGCAGGGTCAGGGCGAACCCCACTATCCCGGTCAGGGGGGTGCGGAGCTCGTGGCTGACCGTGGCCACGAAGTCGGACTTCAGGCGGTCGAGCTCGCGCAGCCGGCCGGCCGTCTCCCTCTCCCTGGCGAACAGCGTGGCCCGCTCCATGGCGATCGCGGCGTGCTCGGCGATCGCCGACAGGAACTCCCTCTCGTCCCCGGTGTAGCGGTGGGCCCTGGGGAGGTAGACGTTCAGCACGGCGACGGCCCGACCTTCCCGGAGGATCGGCACCGCGGCCAGGGACCGGACCCCCATCCCCCTGACCAGGGCCTCGAAGGGGGTCACCGAGCCCTCTCGCTCGATGTCGTCCACGTACACGGGCTCCCCGGTGGCCAGGGCCCGCGGCGTGGGGGCCCCGGCCAGCTCGGGGTCGCGTTCCAGGGCGCTCAGGATGGACTCCCCCTCGCCGGGCGGCATGGAGAGCTCGGCGCCGTCGGTCCCCGCGGCGAAGCTGAGGGAGCCGTGCTCGCGGGACAGGACCACGGCGAACCGTCCGTCCAGCGCCCCGCACGCGGCCCGGCACAGACCGGACAGGACCTCGCCCAGCTCGAGGCTCGAGCCCACGGACGCGATGGCGTCGGCCAGGCGCCGGCTCCGCCCCGCGGCCCGGCGCTCGTCGTCGGCCAGCGTGCCCACCACGAAACCGACCGCGATCAGCATGGGACCGCCGAACACGGCCTCGAACGCGCCCGGCCGGCCCGGGCTCCCGAACAGCGTCGGCGCGGCCAGCCCGGCCCAGGCCACCACGGCCACGACCATCCCCCACCGGGCCCCGAAGAACTGGGCGTTCACGATGACGATCAGCGCGAGCCCGAACAGGGCCACCACCGAGATCGTCGGGAACAGGGCCATGACCAGGCCGACGACGGCGACGTCGTTCCCGAGCGTGATGGCCCACCCCGGCGAGGGGGGTCGGGGGTTCTCGTCGTGGAGGAGGTGGATGACGACGGAGACCGGCAGGTAGATCCCGCCGACGATCAGCGCGAACAGCCACTTGCGGTCGTCGTCGGGGAACAGCCACAGGGACAGCCCCACCGCGGCCACGATGGCCACGACGCGCAGCACCAGGAGCCGCCTCCACTGGGGTGCGCGGACCTCCCGGCTGGCCCCCACCACGCTACCGGGCTCCAGGGTTCCTCCCCGATCTCTCCTCACCCGACTGATATCGGCGGACGACGGGGTCGAGCTTACCCCGGGCCCCCCCGGCTGCTAGGCTCGATCGTCATGCAGAGCTTCCGGGCCGTCGTCCGGTTCATCGGCCGGAACGCCAGGCGCATGGCCATCACGATCGTGGGTTTCGCCGTCATCCTGGCCGGCGCCGTGCTGTCCCTGCCTGGGATCCCCGGCCCGGGGATCGCCATCATGTTCGGCGGGCTGGCCATCCTGGCCACCGAGTACGCCTGGGCCCGCAGAACGCTCGACAGGGCGAAGGACAGGGCCCGGCGGGTCGCGGGCCGCTTCCGCCGTCGCCCGCGGCCGCCGGGTGAGCCCGTGAGGGACGTGCCCCACACCCCTCCCGGCCCCGAAGCCGAACATCCTTCGGCATAGACGCTCTCACGCCGGACGCCCTGCGGTACGATACCCATCCAGACGACATCCGTTCGGAGGAGGCCCGCCGGCCGATGCCAGCCCAGACCGATACCCCGCCCATCGAGCCCCGGGATGGCCGGCGCCCCGCGCACCGGGAGGCCCGGGCCCACGCCGCCGAGCAGCCCTTCCGGTACCCGCTCCGAAGGGAGTACGTCGAGCCCGACTGGACGAGGCTGCCCGGCTACCGCGACGTCACCCGGGAGCAGTGGGAGAGCGCCCAGTGGCAGCGGGCGCACACGGTGAAGAACCTCCGCGAGCTCGAGGAGGCCCTCGGTCACTTCCTGGAGGACGGCCTGCTCGAGGACATCGCCCGCGACCAGGCCGAGCGGGCCACGATGTCGATGCTCATCCCGCCCCAGATGGTGAACACGATGCAGGAGGGCGACCTCCGGGCGGACCGGGTGCGGCGGTACATGGCCCCGGCCCTCTCGGAGCGGCTCTCGGAATGGCCCTCCCACCCGCTCGCCGCCAGGGACAGCCTCCACGAGGCCGACATGTGGGCGGTGGAGGGCCTCACCCATCGCTACCCCACGAAGGTGCTCGCCGAGCTCATCTCGACGTGCCCGCAGTACTGCGGTCACTGCACGCGCATGGACCTCGTCGGCAACGACACCGCTCAGGTCCTCAAGTACAGGTTCGAGGAGAAGCAGCAGCAGCGCTGGGAGAACATGCTCGACTACCTCCGGCGGACGCCGTCGGTCCGCGACGTCGTGGTCTCGGGCGGCGACATGGCCAACGTGCCCATCAAGCGCCTGGAGGCCTTCGTGTCGGATCTCCTCGACATCGAGAACGTCCGAGACGTCCGGCTGGCCACCAAGGGGCTGATGGGCATCCCCCAGCACTTCCTCCAGGACGACGTGCTGGCCGGCCTGGAGCGACTGGCCCGCAAGGCCCGGGAGCGCGACGTGGACATCGCCTTCCACACCCACGTGAACTGCGCCCAGCAGGTCACCCCGCTCGTGGGGCGGGCCGTCCGGCACCTCCTGGACATGGGCTACCGCGACGTGCGCAACCAGGGCGTCCTGCTCCGGGGGGTGAACACCACCCGGGAGGACCTCCTGGAGCTCTGCTTCATGCTCCTCGACCACGCCGGGGTGATGCCCTACTACTTCTACATGTGCGACATGATCCCGAGCTCCGAGCACTGGCGGACGTCGGTGGCCGAGGCCCAGGACCTCCAGCACGCGATCATGGGCTACCTCCCCGGGTTCGCCACTCCCCGGGTGGTGTGCGACGTGCCTTTCGTGGGGAAGCGCTGGGTCCACCAGGTCGACGCCTACGACCGGGTCCGGGGCGTGTCGTACTGGACGAAGAACTACCGAACCGGCATCGAGTTCGACGATGCCGACGCCCTGTCGAGGCGATTCCCCTACTACGACCCGATCCACACCCTTCCCGAGGACGGGCGGGCCTGGTGGCGCGAGCGGATCGCCCGCGGCGAGGTCGAGTGGGGGATGGGCGGAGAGGACCGGGCCGGAGGCTCGGCCGCGTCGCCCCCGGTCGTCACGTCGTCCCCGAGCTGACCCCCGCCGGGTCCTCCGGCTCAACGGGGAGCTGGGGGACGACCACACGGAAGGTGCTCCCCTCCCCGACCACCGAGCTGACCTCGATCGTGCCGCCCATGGCCTCCGCCAGCCGCCGGGCTATGTAGAGCCCGATCCCCACCCCCTCGCGCTCCCGGCGGAGCGCCCGCCCGACCTGCCGGAACCGGTCGAAGATCGTGGCCAGGTCCTCCGTCGGGATCCCGATGCCCCGGTCGACCACGTCGACGGTGACGTGTCCCGGCGAGGAAGCCATCCGGACCACCACGGCGTCCGGGGGCGCCGAGAACTTGAGGGCGTTCAGGACGAGGTTCTGGAGCACGAGCCCGAGGCGGGCCGGGTCGATGCGGACCGAGCCCCCCTCCGCCTCGATGATCACCCGCTCGCGACCCCCCTCCTCCTCGGGGACCTGGTCGATGACGGCGTCGAGGAAGGCGGCGGGGTCCACGAC
>JACQTL010000138.1 GCA_016210805.1 Actinomycetota bacterium
CCTCGATGGGGGCGGGGCGGGCCAGGAAGTAGCCCTGCCCGAAGTGGACCCCGAGTTCCCGGAGGGCGTCGAGCTCCGACCGGGTCTCGATTCCCTCGGCCACGATCGTGGCGTCGATCTCGGACGAGAACGAGACGAGGGCCGAGGCGAGGGCCCGGCGGGGCCGGTCCGTGTCGATCCCCCTGGTCAGGGTGATGTCGAGCTTGATGAGATCGGGGGCCAGCTGGAGGATGTGGCGGAGGCTCGCGTACCCGGATCCCGCGTCGTCGATGGCCAGCCGCCCCCCCCGGATCCGGAGGGCCTGGAGGGCCGGGCTCAGCGCGTCGTAGTCCTCCACGGCGGCGTGCTCCGTCACCTCGACGACGATCCGGCTCGCGTCGGTGGCGTCCAGGACCTCCAGGTACCTGTGCGACTGCATCGTGTCCGGGGAGAGGTTCACCGAGAGGTAGGTGTCGGGCGGGAGCCGGTCCAGGTGGGCCATGGCCGCGCGTATCGCGGCGATCTCGAGCTCGACCCCCATGCCGACCTCGGCGGCCTCCCGGAACCACACGTCCGGCGGCCAGTCGGGCTCCACCCGGAACCGGCTCAGGGCCTCGACGCCCCTCACCTCTCCGGTCTCGAGCTCGAACACGGGCTGGAGGACGATCCGGAGGGCGTCGGGGGCCAGGGCCCGGCGGACCGCCATGACGCGCTGGCGGTGCCGGTCGGTCTCCACCTCCTGTCGCTCCAGCTGCCCGGCCAGCTCGTCGATCACGTCGGCGGTGACCTGGGACGCCAGGGACCCCTGGCCCCGCATGGCCAGGTGGATGGTCTGCACGATCTCGCCTGCGGGGACCCCCTTGACCAGGTACCCGCTCGCCCCCGCCCGGAGCATGTCGAACACGGTGCCCCGGTCGTCGTACGCGGACAGGGCTATGACGCGGGTGGCCGGCGAGCTGGCCCTGATCTCCCGGGCGGCCCGCTGGCCGCCGCCGCCGGGCATCTTCACGTCGACGATGGCCACGTCGGGGCCGAGCTCCACGGCCATCGAAATGGCCTCGTCCGCGTCGGCGGCCGCGCCGACGAGCTCGAGGCCCCGCTCCGTCCGGATGAGCTCCGACAGCGCCTCGCGGACGGCCGCCTCGTCCTCGGCGATCAGAACCCGGATGGGATCGGTCGTCCCCGTCTTCGGAACCTCCCTCAAGACCTCCACCCAAGGGTTCTCGGCTGGCCGAGGGCCATCCTAGAGGTCCGGGGCGGCTTTTCGGGGGAACGACCCCGTTGACACCCTCCGGCCCGCTCTGGCCTACTCCCGTTCCCATGGAGGGGTACGAGGCCTCGACGTACGGCGACCGGTGGGCGGAGATCTACGACGCCTGGGTCGCCTCGGTCACCGGACGCCGGGTGGCCACCCCGGAGATCGTGGCCGAGCGGCTGGCCGAGCTGGCCGGGGGCGGGTCGGCCCTCGAGCTCGCCATCGGGACCGGCCGGATCGCGCTGCCCCTCGCCGCCCGGGGGGTCCAGGTCCACGGCATCGACGCCTCGGAGGCCATGGTGGCCCGGCTTCGGGAGAAGCCGGGCGGGGACCGGATCCCGGTGACGATGGGCGACTTCGCCGACGTGGCGGTCGATGGCTCGTTCTTCCTCGTCTACGTCGTGTTCAACACGCTCTTCGCGCTGCTCACCCAGGAGGACCAGGTCCGGTGCTTCGCCAACGTGGCGGCGCACCTGTCCCCGGGAGGGGCCTTCGTGGTGGAGGCCTTCGTTCCCGACGTCACCCGGTTCGATCGGGGGCAGCGCGTCGAGGCCCTGGCCACGGACCTGGACGAGGCCCATCTGGAGGTCTCCCTCCACGACCCGGTGGGGCAGCGGGTGAGCTCGCAGCGGGTCGTGCTCACCGAGGAGGGGACCCGCTTCTACCCCGTGAACCTCCGGTACGCGTGGCCCTCTGAGCTCGACCTCATGGCCCGGCTGGCCGGGCTCCGGCTCCGGGACCGGTGGGCCGGGTGGAACGGCGAGCCGTTCGGCGCCGGGAGCCCCGCCCACGTCTCCGTCTACGAGCTGCCGGCCGGCTGAGCGGTCCCTGCCCGGGGGAGGCCCACCGGCCCCGGGCGGTGGCGACGGGCGGGGCGGATATCATGGCTCCCCATGCCGGCCATCGAGCTTCCCGACGGCTCCCGTCACGAGCTCCCCGAGGGGGAGCCCGTCGGCGCCGTCCTGCCCCCCGAGGCCGTCGCGGCGCGCCTGCCCGACGGCCGCCTCGTCGACCTCTCGCACGTCCCGGGAGCGGACGTCCGGGTCGAGCCCGTCCTGCCCGGGGAGCCCGACGGCCTCCACTTGCTCCGCCACTCCACGGCCCACGTGATGGCCCAGGCCGTGTGCGACCTGATCCCCGAGGCGAAGTACGCGATCGGGCCGCCGATCCAGGACGGCTTCTACTACGACTTCGACCTCCCCGAGCCGCTAACCCCGGAGGACCTCCCCAGGATCGAGGAGCGGATGGCCGAGATCGTGGCCGCCGACCAGCCCTTCGTCCGGGAGGAGCTCGGCCGGGACGAGGGCCTGGAGCGGTTCTCGGACCAGCCGTTCAAGCGGGAGATCATCGAGGGGGTCGAGGAGGACGAGGGGGCCGGTGGCGCCGTCGTCACGGTCTACCGTAACGACGGCTGGGCCGACCTGTGCATGGGCCCCCACGTGCCGTCCACCGGCAGGCTGGGGGCCTACAGGCTGCTCTCCCTGGCCGGGGCGTACTGGCGGGGCGACGAGAAGCGCCCCATGCTCCAGCGGGTCTACGGGACGGCCTGGCCGACCCAGGCCGACCTGGACGACCACCTCCACCGCCTCGAGGAGGCCGAGCGCCGCGACCACCGCAAGCTCGGCCGCCAGCTAGAACTGGTCTCGTTCCCCGTCGAGGTGGGAGCCGGCCTCGCGGTGTGGCACCCGCGGGGCGGGGTCCTCCGCAAGCAGCTCGAGGACTACGTCCGCGAGGTCCACGTGGCCCACGGCTACGACATCG
>JACQTL010000139.1 GCA_016210805.1 Actinomycetota bacterium
AGCGCGACGTCCGGTTCTTCAACGAGTTCTACGTTCTCGACGTGCTGCTCGAGGACGGCCGGGCCGCCGGGGTGGTGGCCTACGAGCTGGCCACCGGCGAGCTCCACGTCTTCCGGGCCAGGTCGGTCCTGTTCGCCACGGGCGGCTACGGCAAGGTCTTCAAGATCACCTCGAACGCCCACACCCTGACCGGCGACGGGATGTCGGTCGTGTACCGGCGGGGCGTCCCCCTCGAGGACATGGAGATGTTCCAGTTCCACCCCACGGGGATCTACAAGATGGGGATCCTGATCTCGGAGGCCGTGCGGGGCGAGGGCGGGATCCTCCTGAACGGCGAGGGCGAGCGGTTCATGGAGCGCTACGCCCCCACGATCAAGGACCTGGCCCCCCGGGACATGGTCTCCCGGGCCATATACCAGGAGATCAAGGAGGGCCGGGGGGTCGACGGGAAGGACTACGTCTACCTGGACGTCCGCCACCTCGACCCGCGGGTGATCGAGGAGAAGCTACCCGACGTGACCGAGTTCGCCCGGGTCTATCTGGGCGTCGAGCCCCTGCGCGAGCCGGTGCCCATCCAGCCCACCGCCCACTACGGCATGGGCGGCATCCCCACCGACGTCGACGGTCGCGTGGTGATGGGGCCGGACGAGCGTCCCGTGCCCGGCCTGTACGCGGCCGGCGAGTGCGCGTGCGTCTCCGTGCACGGCGCGAACCGCCTGGGAACGAACTCGCTGCTCGACATCGTGGTGTTCGGCAGGCGCGGGGGGAGGCACATGGCCGAGTACTCCGCGAGGGTCGAGGATCCGCCGAAGATCGCCGGGGCCGAGGGCGACGTCGAGGCGATGCTCCAGAAGCTTCTCGGCGGCTCGGGCGGGGACCCTGCGGCGGACGTCCGGGCCGAGATGCAGGAGCAGATGTTCGACCTGGCCGGGGTGGTCCGCACCGAGGACGGGCTCCGCAAGATCCAGGACCTGCTCCGCGGGCTCCGGGAGCGCTTCGACCGCGTGGTCGTCCAGGACAAGGGGAAGGTCTACAACACCGACCTCATGGAGACCGTCGAGCTCGGGTTCCTGCTGGACTGCGCCGACACGATCGTGGCCGCGGCCCTGGCCAGGGACGAGAGCCGGGGCGGCCACTTCCGCGAGGACCATCCCCTCCGCGACGACGAGCACTGGCTCCGGCACTCGCTGGCCTACCGGGAGGACGACGGCTCGGTCCGCCTCGAGTACAAGCCGGTCGCGATGGGGCCCTACGTCCCCATGGAGCGGAAGTACTGATGGCCGTCACGCGCGAGCCCGGCGACCGGACCGATGCCGCCCCGGACGAGACCGTGCAGCTCCTGATGCGGATCCGCCGGTACAACCCGGAGCTCCGGGCCGATCCGTGGTGGGACGAGTTCACCGTGGACGTCGAGCCCACCGACCGGATCCTCGACGCCCTCCACGAGGTGAAGTGGCACCACGACGGCACGCTCGCGCTCAGGCGCTCGTGCGCGCACGGGATCTGCGGCTCGGACGCCATGCTGATCAACGGCGTGAACCGGCTGGCCTGCAAGGTCCTGGTCAAGGACGTGATGCCCAAGGTGACCGTCGAGCCGATCCGCGGGCTCACCCCGCTCAAGGACCTGATAGTCGACATGGAGCCGTTCTTCGCCGGGTACCGGAGCGTGCTCCCGTTCCTGATCAACGACGAGGGCGAGCCGGACCGGGAGCGCAAGCAGTCGCCGGAGGAGCGGGAGCGCTACGACGACACGACGAAGTGCATCCTTTGCGCGGCGTGCACGACGTCGTGCCCGATCTTCTGGGGCGACGAGGAGTACGTGGGCCCGGCGGCGATCGTCAACGCCCACCGGTTCATCTTCGACTCGCGCGACCGGGCCGACCGCGAGCGGCTGAAGGTCCTGTCGGAGAAGACCGGCGTGTTCCGGTGCCGGACCACGTTCAACTGCACCGAGGCCTGCCCCCGCGGGATCAAGGTCACCAGGGCGATCCAGGACGTGAAGCGCGCCATCCTCTTCGACCGCTACTGAGACTCCGGCGTCGCCCGCCCCCGAACGATCCACCCTCTGTCAGAGGG
>JACQTL010000140.1 GCA_016210805.1 Actinomycetota bacterium
GGCCTGGGCGGCCAGCTCGGCCAGCAGCCGCTCCTGCTCAGGGGTCAGCGGATCGCTGGCCGTGACCTCCATCGCGATGGCTCCCAGGAGCTCGTCGTGGTGGCGGACCGGGATGGCCCTCGTGGCGCCGGGGATGGAGGGGAGCTCCCCACCGGCGAACCCGATCCGCCGGGGCCCGCCGTCGTCGGGGCCGGCCGGCGAGGCGGCCTCCAGGCGGAGCTCACCGCCGACCCGGAGCCACACCTCGGCCCTCGTGGCGCCGGTCCCCGCCGTGATCAGCTCGGCCATCCGGGGGACCACGTCGTCCACCGAGTAGCTCCCGCCCAGGCGGTCGGTGAACTCCGAGAGGACCTCGTACGGCGTGGCGCGCTTCCCGTACACCAGCCGGTCGGCCACCCGCCGGGCCCAGCCGCGGAGCGGCTGGAGGACCAGCGCGATCGCGGCGATCGCCGCGAAGAACAGCAGGTTGAAGCCGGTGTCGGCCCCCGTGAACAGGGTCCCGATCCCCACCACCACCAGCACGTACATCAGCGTCACGAAGGCCGCCAGCAGGCCGAACACCACGGTCTTCTTGATGACGACGTCGAGGTCGTACAGGCGGTACTTCAGGATGGCGATGCCCGACGCCACGGGGATCCCCACCGCGAGCAGCCCCGCGAAGATCGACCACAGAACGTCCGTGACGAGGCTCTGATCCTCGCCGAGGACGAACCCGAGCCCGAACATCGACGCGAAGACGGACAGGATCGCGGCGCCCACGTACGCGAGCCACCGGAGCTGCTGTCGCTCCTCGCCCCGGGCCCGGCGGAACCGGACGAGGAGCCCGACCAGGCAGGCGATCGAAGCGAGCAGGGCGATGATCCCGCCCACCGCGATCAACGCTCCCGCACTGTCCCTCAGGGCCTCGACCCCCACGGGGTTCGGGAGGTCGATCCCGGCGGCCGGGTCGAGGGGGCGCGGGTCGAGGGCGAAGAACACGGCCGCCCAGACCACTCCGCCGACCAGGAGGCGCGGGATCCAGCGCCACCGGGGGGAGGGCACCCGTCCGGTGGGGAAGAGGATCAGGACGAGCGGCAGCGCCGCGGCCGTGAACCACGCCCAGCTGCCCAGCCAAGCCACCCACTCGGGCGCGGGGAGGGCCCCGGGGTTGGTCAGCAGGGCGTACGTGGGGTACTCCTCGCTGAGGACCCCCAGGGTCAACCCGAACGGGAACAGCAGGAACAGCCACCCGATCGGGTTGCGGGGCTGCCGCGAGGCCACCATCGCCCCCACGGTGCTCGAGGAAACGATGGAGAGGATCACCACGGAGACGTCGAAGAGATCCTCCGCGACGAACGTGCTCAGGATGCCCAGGGTGAACACGAAGGCAAGCAGGGCGAGGTTGACGGCCCACAGGACCCAGGGGAGCCCCCGCCGCCCCGCCCGCGGCGCCTCGAGATCAGCCACAGCCGGCATCGTGCGCCCATTGAAGGCGGATGGGAAGAGTCCCACGGCGAACCCTCGCCGGCCTGATGTCAGAGGTGGCATGTACGGTCTCGGTCTCCGTTCTGGGAGGCGAGAGTCGTTACTTACTTGGCCGCGGCTCGTCGTGGTATTCTGTCTACGCGTCTAGACAAGGCGGCAGGACGCTGTTCCCGATGACCGGTCGGGAGGTGGTCCGCCGCCTGAAGAGACTGAGGTGCGTGGTGGTGCGCCAGCGTGGCTCCCACGTTCGGGTCCGATGCGGAACCTGCCAGACAACGGTCCCGGTCCATTCCGGCCAGGACCTTCCGCCTGGCACGTTGCGCGCGATCGAGCGGGATCTGGAGCCGTGCATCGGAAGAGAGTGGCTGCGATGACCTACCGAGTCGATGTACGGAGGGATGAGACCGGGGCGTGGATCGCTGACGTTCCGGACGTGCCGGGCTGCCACTCCTACGGACGGACGCTTCGGCAGGTGAGGACCAGGATCCGGGAGGCGCTGGCGCTCTGGGTAGACGATGCGGAGTCGGCGGAGCTCGACTGGCGGGTCCATCTCCCGGCCGAGGCCCGCGGCGAGCTGCGGGCAGCCCACACCTCTCGAGAGAGGGCTTCGCAGGCCCAGGAGGAGGCTCAGGCCAGGGTCGCGTCGGCGGCCCAGGAGCTGGTCGGCCGGTTCGGGCTGTCGCTCCGTGACGCGGCCGAGCTGATGGGCCTGTCTCACCAGAGGGTGCAGCAGGTGTTGGCTGCGGGGTCACACCCCGGCCGGACATAGGCGCCCGAGCGTCCCACCCGATGCCTCCGTCCCAAGCCGGGCGTTTCCGGGCATGCGAGGTCAGCAGCTCGCTGGCAAGGCGACCTCGGTCTCGTAGTTGCCGGTGTTGGCTAGGTCGTGCTGGTAGCCGGGCCACTGGAGGGCGGCGGGGTCGCAGGCGACGCCCTCGGTCCGCCAGACGAAGAGGAGCCCCTCACGGGTCATCAGGGCGACCTCGAGCTTCCCGTCGCCGTCAAGGTCGCCGAGGCCGGGCGTGCTCACGCTCCACCCGCCCGTGAACTTGGGCCAGCCGGGCGGCGCGACTCCGCCGAGCCCGTACGCCCGGAGGTCGTACATGGCGCTCGACTGGATCACCTCGGCCAGGCCGTCGCCGGTCACGTCGGCGATGGCCGGGGTGTTGAAGAACATCAGGTCGTTCATCTGCGCGGGGAACCCGGCCTGGTAGGTGCCGGTGGCGGCGTCCCATACGCCCAGGTGGTCCTCCGCCCCGAGCTGCTGCTCCGGAAGCAGGACGTCGAGCAGCCGGCGGAGCGCGCTGGCCCCCATGGCGAACGAGACCGGCGAGCCGTCTCCGCCGAGCCGCCCGAACGCCCCGCCTCCCAGCGACGCGAACGACGGCGCGTCGGTGGCCGCGCTCTTGTACTCGGAAGCAGTCGAGGCCATGGTCAGGAAGTCGCCCTCCGGACCGTTCCCGTAGAAGCTCGACCCGTCGGCCCGGAGCAGGTACGGCGGGCTGGCGATCGAGGCGGTGGCGATCTCCAGCGTCCCGTCGCCGTCGACATCGGCCATGACGGGCGCCCCATCCGAGCCCTCTCCCACGTAGGGCAGGAGGTCGGTGACGAGCATCCCGATCGGCACCGGCCACCCCTCGACGTAGGCCTGGTCGTCGGGGTGCGCGGACGCCAGGGTGGCATCGGTCTCGGGGTGCGCCGTGCCGTCGTGGTGGAGCAGGTAGACGCGCGTGTTCCCCATCGTGCCCAGCGGGGCAAGGACCTCCAGCGAGGGGTCGCGGGCGCCCGACCAGTTCGCCGGCTCGTCGTACTGCTCGTTCACGCTGACGGCGACCTCCAGATCGCCGTCGCCGTCGACGTCCCCGAGCGTCGGCGTGGTCAGGACCTTCCGCCCGGGGAGCGCGTCGGCCCCGGGCGCGTAGGTCACCCGGTGCGTCACCGGGTCCACCGCGGCCACCTTCGCCGGGTCCCTCAGAAGCACCGGCCACCCCGCCGCCGGCGAGCCGTCCGCGTGCCACGCGTACACGTGCCCGTCGTTCGACCCGGCCACCAGCTCGAGCCCGGGGGTCCCCGGGTCCAGATCGCCCACGGACGGGTTCGCCGTGAAGGCCGGGTCCACCGTGTTGAACCGGTCCCGGACGTCGTGGGGTGCGAAGTCGTCGCAGGCCGGGCGGACCTCCTGGCAGCCCGGCTCATCGGTGAAGGCGGGGTTCCCCCGGACAGGGAACCCGGCAGCCGCGGAGCCGTCGGGGTGCCAGACGTGCAGGAACCCCTCGATGTCGGCCACGGCCACCTCGAGCCCGCCGTCCCCGTCCAGGTCGGCCACGGCCGGCGAGCCGAGGAGCACCGGCGCGTACACGGTCCCAGGCACCTCGCTCCGGGTGAACGCGTTGTCGCCGGAGGCCGGGAGCGGGATGGCCCCGGTGTGGACGGGCCAGCCGGGAGCCTCCGTCCCGTCGGCCCGGAAGGCGTGGACGAACCCGTTCCCGTCCGCGATGACCAGCTCGTCCACGCCGTTTCCGTCGAGGTCGGCGAAGGCCGGCGAGCCGGCCCCGTCGGCCTCCAGGAACCGCGGCCACTCGGGCAGGACGCCCTGCGCGGCGAGGTCCACCGAGAAGAACTGGCGCTGCTCGATCGCGTCGCCGGTCTCGGGCCGGTCGTCGCTCACGACCACCCGGACCCGGAACGCGTCCTTCTCGGGGAGGTCGCGGGAGGTGGGGTCGTCGGCCGGCGTGTACGGGGGCACGGCGAGGTCGATGGCCCGGCGGACCTCGGCCATGTCGAGCGTGGCCAGGACGCCCTCGAACGGCTCGGTGCCGCTGCCGGTGGCCACGGTGGTCCAGGTGTCTTCCGCCGGCCACCGGGGCGGCTGGACGCCCGGGGCGAACTGGACCTCGTAGGTGTAGGACGAGGCCCGGGGCGCGGCCACCCGGCCCACCACCTCGACCTCCCCGGCCGTGGGGAGGACCTCCCACCACCGCGGCGCGGTGAGGTCGGCCTCCGGCGGGATCAGGCCCGCGGCCACCATCCGCACGGCCCGGTCGATGTTCAGCCGGCCCCACCCGAAGATCTGGTCCCACCCGGCCGTGGTCACGAAGCGCTGGGAGGCCGGGAGCGTGGTGGCAAAGTTGTTCGCGGGGCCGCAGCCCGAGGCCCCGTTCGGTCCCTCGCCGCACCGCGGGGTGGAGAAGTCCACGTCGTCGGCGGCCAGGCGGAGGAGCTGCTTGGCCTCCTCGGCGGAGATCGGCCGCCCCGTCGGGCTCGGCTCGATCACGCCGAGGTCGACCGCGTTCCGGGCCGCCGAGTAGAGCAGGCCGGCCATCCCGGAGGACTGGCCGGTGGCGTCCGACGAGCACGAGGTCGACGCGACCGTGACCCACGTGTAGCCCCCGAAGTTCGTGCAGCCGTTGAAGGCCAGGTA
>JACQTL010000150.1 GCA_016210805.1 Actinomycetota bacterium
CTGCTCGGCGGTGCGGCGGTCCTCCTCGCCGCCTGCGGCGACAACCCCCAGAGCGCCCTGCACCCCGAGGGCCCGAACGCCCGGACCGCCGACGGCCTGTTCAGGCCGGTGTTCTGGATCGCCGTCGGCGTCTTCTTCCTGGTGGAGGGCCTCCTGGTCGTGGCCGTGATCCGATTCCGGCAGCGGCGGGGGCGGGAGCGCAGGGTGAAGCAGGTCCACGGGAACACCCGCCTGGAGGTGGTCTGGACGCTGATCCCCGCCCTCCTCCTGGCCGGGATCTCGGTCCCGACGGTGGCCACGATCTTCGAGCTCTCCCGGCGCCCTTCGGGGAACGTCCTGGAGATCACGGTGACCGGCAAGCAGTGGTGGTGGGACGTCCAGTACCCCGGGCTCGAGCTGAGGACCGCGAACGAGGTCCACATCCCGGTGGGCCGGCCGGTCTACCTGACCCTGAAGTCCGACGACGTGATCCACAGCTTCTGGGTCCCCAAGCTCGCCGGGAAGCAGGACCTCGTCCCCGGGCACGAGGAGTTCCTGAACATCGGGGCCGACCGGCCGGGCGTCTACCTCGGCCAGTGCGCCGAGTTCTGCGGGCTGTCCCACGCCAACATGCGCTTCCGGGTGGTGGCCCAGACCGAGGGGGACTTCCAGCAGTGGGTCGCGGAGCAGCAGCAGGCCGCCGACGTCCCCCAGGAGGGGCTGGCCTCCCGGGGCTTCGAGATCTTCATGCGCCCGGGGCTCTGCGCCTCGTGCCATGCCGTGGGCGGCACGGACGCCCAGGCCATCGTGGGCCCCGATCTCACCCATCTGTTCTCCAGGGAGACCCTGGGGGCCGGGATGTTCGAGCTCTCCCCGGAGACCCTGGCCCAGTGGCTCCGCGACACCCCGTCCGTCAAGCCCGGCTCGAAGATGCCAGACTACGGATGCGAGGGGCCCTCCACGCCGGTGGACGGGTGCCTGTCGGACGAAGAGATCGCGGCCCTGATCGCCTTCCTGGAGACGCTGACGTGACGACGCACGCGCCCGAGCACCGAAGGGGGGAGGGCTGATGGCGACGACCGAGCTCGCCGCCCTCCGCCGGGGCCTCCTGGCCCGACCCACGGCCACCACGGGCCGGCTCTCCTGGCTGACCACGGTCGACCACAAGCGGATCGGCGTGCTGTACGGCTACACGGCCTTCTTCTTCCTGCTCGTTGGAGGGATCGAGGCCCTGCTGATCAGGCTCCAGCTGGCCGGTCCCAACGCGACGGTGCTCTCGTCGGACGCCTACAGCCAGCTCTTCACGATGCACGGCGTGACCATGATCTTCCTGGTGGTCATGCCGCTGGGGGCGGCGTTCTTCAACTACCTGCTCCCGCTCCAGATCGGCGCCCGGGACGTCGCCTTCCCCCGCCTGAACGCGTTCAGCTACTGGCTCTTCCTGTTCGGCGGGGTCTACCTGTACTCGAGCGTCTTCCTCGGCGGGATGCCGGACGGGGGGTGGTTCGGCTACGCGCCGCTCTCCGAGCAGGACCTCCTGGCCCACCGGATGGACTTCTACGCGCTGGGCCTGCAGATCGTGGGGATCGCCTCGCTGGTCTCGGCGGTGAACTTCATCGTCACCGTGATCAACATGCGGGCCCCGGGGATGAGCCTGATGCGCCTGCCCGTGTTCACGTGGATGACCCTGGTGGTGGCCTTCCTCCTGCTGTTCGCCATCCCCGTGATCGGGATCGGGCTGTTCCAGCTCATGTTCGACCGGCTGTTCGGGGCGGTGTTCTTCAACCCGGCCGCCGGCGGGGACCCGATCCTGTGGCAGCACATGTTCTGGCTGTTCGGGCACCCCGAGGTCTACATCCTGATCCTCCCGGCCATGGGGATCGTCTCCGAGGTGCTGCCCACGTTCTCGGGCAAGCCCCTGTTCGGGTACGCGGCGGTCGTCTTCGCCGGGGTGGCCATCGGGTTCATGGGGTGGGGGGTGTGGGCCCACCACATGTTCACGTCGGGCCTCGGGCCCGTGGCCAACTCGGCCTTCGCCCTGTCGACGATGTTCATCGCCGTGCCCACCGGCATCAAGATCTTCAACTGGCTGGGCACGATGTGGGGCGGGAACATCCGGTTCCGCACGCCGATGCTGTTCTCGATCGGGTTCGTGGCGATGTTCATCATCGGCGGGCTGTCGGGGGTGACCCATGCCCTGGTGCCCTCGGACTACCAGCAGCACGACACCTACTACGTGGTGGCCCACTTCCACTACGTGCTGTTCGGAGGGGCGCTGTTCGGGCTGTTCAGCGGGCTGTACTACTGGTTCCCCAAGCTGACCGGCCGGATGATGAGCGAGGGCCTGGGCAGGCTCCACTTCTGGCTGATGCTGATCGGCTTCAACCTGACCTTCGCCCCGATGCACATCCTCGGGCTCCAGGGCATGCCCCGGCGGATCTACACGTATCCCGACGGCATGGGGTGGAACTTCTGGAACCTGGTCGAGACCGTGGGGGCCTTCACGATCGCCGTCTCGATCCTGGTCTTCATGGCGAACTGGATCGTCTCGAGGCGCCGGGGGGCCGAGGCGGGGGCCGACCCCTGGGACGCCCGGACGGTGGAGTGGATGACCACGAACCCGCCGCCCCCCCACAACTTCGACGAGGTCCCGGTGATCCACGCCCGCGACGAGTTCTGGCACCGCAAGTACGCCGAGAACGAGGAGGGGGTCCCGGTGCCCGCCGTGGCCGGGGCGGCCGACGAGGACGCGGAGGGCTCCCCGATCCACATGCCCAACCCCTCCTACTTCCCCCTGATCGCCGCCCTCGGGCTGCCCCTGGTGGCCTGGGGCCTCACCTTCGCCTCCGCCTGGCTGATCGGGACCGGCGCCGTGCTGGTGCTGGCCGGGCTGTACGGCTGGGCCCTGGAGCCCTCCTCCGAGTGATGGGGACCTCACGATGACCGTCGAGGAGCACGCCCTGGAGCACGCCGCGCCGGGCCATCACGAGGCCCGCACCAGCACCGGCCTGGACAACGTGAAGGTCGGGATGTGGTCCTTCCTGGCCTCGGAGTGCCTTTTCTTCGGGGCCCTGATCACGACCTACCTGCTGTACCGGGGAAGGACGTTGCTCGCCAACGGGCAGCCCGGGCCGACCCCCGCCGAGGTCTACGACATCCCGTTCACGTCGGTGAGCTCCTTCGTGCTCCTGATGAGCTCGCTGACCATGGTCCTGGCCCTGGCCGCGATACAGCGCGGGGACCACGGGCGGACGCGGGTCTGGCTCCTGACCACGGCGCTGCTCGGCGCCACGTTCATCGGCGGGCAGGTCTACGAGTTCACGACGTTCGTGAACGAGGGGCTGAGCATCTCGTCGAGCCCGTTCGGGAGCGCGTTCTTCGTGCTCACCGGGTTCCACGGGGCCCACGTGACCGTGGGCATCCTGATGCTGCTGACCCTGTTCGGCCTGTCGATGGGGGGCCGGCTGCCCACGGAGAACGCCCGGACGGTGGAGATGGTCGGGCTCTACTGGCACTTCGTGGACATCGTCTGGATCGTGATCTTCACCCTGGTCTACCTGATCCCGTCGGAGTAGGGACGTGGCCGAGCGGAGCGAGGAGCTGCTGGAGCGGGCCGAGGAGCACCACGCCGAGCGCGTCCGGGCCCGGCGGGGGCGCCCCGCCCAGCATCCGGGCCCCCGGGCCTACGTCCGCATCGCGGTGATCCTGGGGGTCATCACCCTGGCGGAGGTGTGGATCTACTACGTCGACTCGCTGCGCTTCCTCCTGGTCCCCTTCCTCCTGGCCTTCTCCGCGCTGAAGTTCTCGCTGGTCGTCCTGTACTTCATGCACCTGCGGTTCGACAGCCGGTCGTTCGCCGCGCTGTTCGTGGCCGGGCTGGCCCTGGCCCTCACGGTGTTCGTGGTGGTCCTCCTCATCTTCGGGACCTTCGCGGGGTAGCCCATGCCCGAGTGGAGCTGGACCTTCCACCCGCACCTCGAGGTCTGGGCCCTGGCCCTGGCCCTGGAGGGCGGGTACCTGTGGGCTCTCCGGCGGATCGGCCCCCTGAAGGCTCCGCCGGGGGAGCGGCCGGCGTCGGGGCGCCAGGTCCTCGCGTTCACCCTCGGCGTCGCGACCCTCCTGGTGGCGGCGGGGTGGCCGATCCACGACCTGGCCGAGGGGTCGCTGTACAGCGTCCACATGCTCCAGCACCTCCTGTACGTGTTCGTGGCGCCGCCGCTCTTCTTCGTGGGCACCCCGGCGTGGATGCTCCGGTGGCTTCTCGGGAGGCGGCTCATGCGGGTGGCCCGCCAGGTCACCCGGCCCTTCATCGCCTTCGTGATCTTCAACGTCGTGCTGGTGGCCATCCACTGGCCGGTGCTGGTCGAGGTCTCGGTACGATCCGAGCTCGGCCATCTCGCCCAGCACGCCGCCCTGCTGCTCGCCTCCCTGGTGGTGTGGAGCCCGGTGCTCAACCCGCTGATCGAGCTCCCCCACCTCTCGTACCCCGGGAGGATGCTGTACCTGTTCCTCCAGTCGATCGTCCCCACGGTGCCGGCGTCGTTCCTCACCTTCGCGAGCTCGCCGATCTACCGGGTGTACGAGACGCTCCCCCGGGCCTTCGGGCTCGACGTGCTGAACGACCAGCGCATCGCCGGGCTGCTCATGAAGCTCGGCGGGGGGTTCATCCTCTGGGGGTTCATCGCCGTCCTGTTCTTCAAGTGGTTCGCCCGCGAGGAGCGTGAGGGCGTGGACGAGATCCAGTGGCACTCGATCGAGCGGACCCTGAACAGGACGGAGCTCGGCGGCCGATGAGGAGCGACCTCCGCGAACGGTTCCTGCTGCCCATCGGTATCCCCGTGCTGGCCCTCGCCTTCATCGGGGCCGTGGTGTTCGGGCTGTCCCGGATCCTGCTGGCGGTGACCCCCACGGGCGCCGTGCTGGTCGGCGTCGTCGTGGCCGGCTCGCTGCTGGCCGTGGCCGCGCTGGTGGCCGGGGGCCGGGTGGGCACGGGGCAGCTGGCCGCGATGGTGGTCTCGGTGGCCGGGGTGGCCCTGATCGCCGGGGGCGTGGTCTCGGCCACGATCACCGAGGAGGAGGACCACGGGGGCAACGGCGGCGGGGGCGGGCCTCCGCCGGTCGCGGTCGCGGCGCCGCCCGGAGCGGCCGTGGACGGGTTCGCCCAGACCGAGCTCGCCGCTCCGGCGGGTGCGCCGTTCACGATCGCGTTCGACAACCAGGACCCGCAGATCCAGCACAACGTGGCGATCTACTCCGCCGACCCCATCGACGACCCCCAGGCCGAGGAGCTGTTCATGGGCGAGATCGTCGCGGGGCCGGTCAGGGTCGACTACGACGTCCCGGCCCTCGAGTCCGGGGACTACTTCTTCCGATGCGACGTGCACCCGACCACGATGACCGGCACCCTGACCGTCCAGGAGGGCGGTGGTGGCGGCGGTGGCGGCGGCGGCCCCGCCGACGCCTCACTGGTGGCCGAGGCCATCGCCTTCGACCTGAGCGAGATCGCCCTCCCGGCCGACACCGAGGTCCGCGTCCGGCTGGACAACCGTGACGCGGGCGTGCCCCACAACTTCGCGATGTACACGGAGCAGGGCGGAGAGGCCGTCTTCCAGGGCGAGATCTTCAACGGCGTGGCCGAGATGACGTACTCGTTCGAGGCCCCGGACCCCGGGACGTACTACTTCCAGTGCGACGTCCACCCCAACATGAACGGCACGGTGAAGGTCGAGTAGGGGCGTCGGGGAGGCCTGCCCCGGTTCCACTAGTCCATGCCAGACTAGTGCAACCGGTTCCTAGGCTCCGATGGGGATCCGGACCAGCCGGTCGGCGGCCACGGCCGCGAACAAGAGCCCCAGGTAGGCGATCGAGAACCTGAACAGCCCCCACGCCAGCGCGGGGGTGAAGGCTCGGCGGAGGCGGGCCGCCCGGGCCACGAAGGCCAGCCCCAGGACGACGGCCGCCACGACGTAGACGGCGCCCATGTGCGCCGCGGGGACCAGGAGGAGCGTGGAGGCCGCCAGGGCGACCGAGTAGCGGAGGATGCTCCGAACGGTCTCCTCCCGCCCCCGGACCACGGGGAGCATGGGGACCCCGGCCGACGCGTACTCGCGCTCGTGCCGGAGGGACAGCGCCCAGAAGTGCGGCGGGGTCCACAGGAACACGATCAGGAACAGCGCCCAGGCCGGGAGCCCCACCGTGCCGGTCACCGCGGCCCAGCCCACCAGCACCGGCACGGCCCCGGCCGCCCCTCCGATCACGATGTTCTGCGGGCTCCGGCGCTTCAGCCAGACCGTGTAGACGAAGACGTAGAAAAGGAGCGCGGCGACGGCCAGGGCGGCGGCCAGTACGTTCACCGTGGTGCCCAGGAGGAAGAAGGCCGTCGCGCCGAGGGCCAGTCCGAACGTGAGGGCGTTCTCCGGCGACACGCGGCCGCGGGGGAGCGGACGGAGGCGGGTCCGGTACATGACCTCGTCGATGTCCCGGTCCAGGTAGCAGTTGATCGCGTTCGCCCCGCCCGCCGCCAGGGTGCCGCCGACCACCGTGGCGGCGACCAGCCAGAGAGAGGGCAGCCCGTCGGCGGCCAGGATCATGGCCGGGACCGTGGTCACCAGGAGCAGCTCGATGATCCGGGGCTTGGTGAGCTGGAAGTAGGCGGTGGTCCGGTCGCGCAGGCCGCTGCTCCGGGCCGGCGCGGGCCTTCCCTCCTCCTCCAGGGTGGCGGAGATGGCGGGACGGCGCCCGGCCAGCCGCTTGCTGACCGTGGCCAGGGCTACCAGCAGCCCCCAGATGAGGGCGGCCACGGTGACGTGCCCGACCACCGTCCAGGCGGCCCGGTCGGTCCAGATCGTGGCCGCTCCCACGACCGCCTGGACCAGGAACAGGGCCGCGGCCCCCGTCGAGAACAGGACCAGGTCCAGGGCACGGTTGGCCATCGTCCAGGCCCGGGCGACCAGGACTAGGAGCAGGACCCCCACGGCCGCGGCGGCCACCCGGTGCAGGAAGTGGGCCGTCACGATGCCCTCCAGGGCGGGGACCAGCCTCCCGTTCACGAGCGGCCAGCCCAGGTCGGCGATGGGCCCGCCCTCGCCGCGGGTGTAGGCCCCCACCAGGAGCAGGGCGAACGTGGCTCCCGCGGTGATCCGGGCCAGGCGGGTGAACCCGGGGTCCGACCCCCGGATCGAGGGGCCCTTGAGGGGCAGCCTGACCATGCAGTAGGAGCTGGCCACCAGGTACACGAGGGCGCCGAACAGGAGCATCGAGGTGGCCAGGTGCGCCGTGGTCAGCCAGGGGTTGGCCGGGCCGGACAGCACCCGGATCCCTCCGAGGACGGCCTGGACGAGGAAGGCGACCGCGGCGCCGACCGTCCCCCACAGGATCTGGGGAACCCGGCGGAACCGGGCCACCGCCACGCCGAGCAGGGCCAGCCCCACCAGGCCGACCAAGAGGGCGACGGCGCGATGGGAGAGCTCGATCGCCGCGTGGTAGGTGGGGAGCCGGGCCGTCCCGCAGAGCGGCCAGCCGGGGCAGGCGTCGCCCGACCCGGTGGCCCGGACCAGGCCTCCCAGGCCGATCAGGAGGAACGTGAGGACCGTGGTGGCGACGGCGAGACGGCGGAAGGCGACCATCGGCCAGCCAAGGATATACGGCCGCTGCGATACTCCTTCCCCATGAGCCCTGGGGGCGTGCGGAGCGCCGGCGGAGGGGACGACGGGGCTTCGATCGTGGCCGGCATCCGGGACCGGGCCGAGGAGACCCTGGCCGCCTTCCTGACGGACCAGCGGGCCGAGCTCGAGGGGCTCCACGCCGGCGGCGGGCGCCCGGTCGAGGAGATCCAGAGGCTGGTGGGGGCGGGAGGGAAGCGGCTCCGGCCCATCATGTGCGTGCTCGGCCACCTGGCGGGCGGAGGCGCCGTGGAGGAGCCGATCCTCCGGGCGGCGGGCGCCTTCGAGCTGCTGCACACCTTCGCGCTGGTCCACGACGACCTGATGGACGGGACGCCGCTCCGACGGGGGGTGCCGGCCTCGCACGTGGTCCTGGGGACGGCGGGGGCGGTCCTGGCCGGGGACCTGGCCCTGGTCCTGGCCGACCGCCTGCTGCTCTCCTCCCGGTTCCCTCCCGGCCGGCTGATCCCGGCGCTCGAGCGGTGGACGAGCATGCGCGTGGCCATGGGGGTCGGCCAGCACGCCGACGTCACCGGGCCCGGCACGGCCGATCCCGGGCAGGTGGCCCGGGTGGCCGGGTTGAAGTCCGCCGACTACACGGTCACGGGCCCCCTCGACGTCGGGGCCCTCCTGGCGGGGGACGGGCCGCCGGTCAGGGAGGCCCTCCGGCGGATCGGGGAGCCGCTGGGGGCGGCCTTCCAGCTGGCCGACGA
>JACQTL010000153.1 GCA_016210805.1 Actinomycetota bacterium
GATCAGGGGGGTCCGGGCCTCGTCGATCAGGATCGAGTCCACCTCGTCCACGATGGCGAAATACTTGTCGCGCTGGACCTGGTGGGAGGGGCGGACGGCCATGTGGTCGCGCAGGTAGTCGAAGCCGAACTCGGAGTTCGTGCCGTAGGTGATGTCGGCCGCGTAGGCCGGGCGGCGCTCCTCGGGGGTCATCTGCGACTGGATCAGGCCCACCGAGACGCCCAGGAGGCGGAAGATGGCCCCCATCCACTCCGAGTCTCGCTTGGCCAGGTAGTCGTTGACCGTGACGACGTGGACCCCGCCGCCTCCCAGCGCGTTCAGGTAGGCGGGCATCGTCGAGACGAGCGTCTTGCCCTCACCGGTCTTCATCTCCGCGATGTCGCCCTGGTGGAGCACGATCGCCCCCGTCACCTGCACGTCGAAGTGCCGCTGGCCCAGCGTGCGGCGGGCGGCCTCCCGCACGCAGGCGAAGGCCTCCGGGAGGACGTCGTCGAGGGTCTCGCCCTCCTCCAGGCGGCGCCTGAAGGCGTCGGTCCTGGCCCGCAGCTCGGCGTCGGAGAGGGGTTCGATCTCCGGTTCGAACGAGTTCACGACCTCGACCACGGCCTGCAGCTTCTTCAGCTTGCGGCCTTCGCCAAGGTTCGTGATCTTGTCGAGGACCAAGGGGGACTCCTTGCGATGACTCCGGGACGGTCGGCCCACCGATTATACGGGGGCCCCTCCGGGAGCCGGCCGGTCCGGTAGCGTACGGGGCCGCATGGGCGTCTTCCTGGGGGTCCTCTCCGCCCTGACCTACGGGGCCACCGACTTCCTGGGAGGCCTCATGTCCAGGCGGACGAGCGTCCTGGCCGTGGTGTTCGGCTCGAACCTGGTCGGGACGGTGATCGTGGCCCCGTTCCTGCTGGTCGTGGCGGGGGTGCTCTCCCCGGCGGCCGTCTGGTGGGCGCTGGCCGCGGGGGTGTGCGGGGGCCTGGGAGTGGCCTCCCTGTTCCGGGGGCTGGCCATGGGCCGGATGAGCGCCGTGGCCCCGGTGACCGCCGTGGTCACCGCCGCGGTCCCCATCGTGACCGGGATCGTCCTCGGGGAGCGTCCGGGGCCCGGGGCCCTGGCCGGCGTGGTCGTGGCCCTGGCGGGAGTGGTCCTGATCGCCTCCGGCGAGGGCCGGGGCGAGCACGCCGTCCCCCCACCGGCGGGGCTCGACTTCCCGGGGGTTCCGGAGGACGAGCGGCATCACGAGCCCCGACCCCGGGAGCCGCGCCCGGGGGGCACCGCCGTCCGGGTCCGGACCCTCCTCCCGCCGGGGCTCCTGGAGGCCGCCCTAGCCGGGCTCTTCTTCGGGACCTACCTGGCCCTGCTGGACGCGTCGCCCGACGACTCCGGGCTGTGGCCGGTGATCGTGTCCCGCCTGATGTCGCTGGTCACCGTGGCGACCCTGGCCGCCCTGGCCGGGCGGTCCCTGCTCCCCTCCCGGGGGAGCCGGCTCGGCATCGTGGGCGCCGGGATCCTCGACGCCGTGGGGAACGTCATGTTCATCGCGGCGGTCCGCCTGGGGCTGCTCTCGCTGGTGGGCGCGGTGTCCGCCCTCTACCCCGTGGGGACCGTCCTTCTGGCCAGGGCGATCCTCCACGAGCGCCTGATCCGGATGCAGCTCGCCGGCCTGGCGATGTGCGGGGTGGGGATCGGCCTCATCGCGCTGACGTGAGCGAGGGGCCCGGGACGCCCCTTACTTGATCTCGAGGAGCTTCTCTCGCACCGCGTAGACCACGGCCTCCATCCGGGAGTGCAGGTGGAGCTTCTCCAGGATGTTGCGGATGTGGTTCTTCACGGTGTTCTCCGAGATGAACAGGCGCTCGGCGATGTCCCGGTTGTTCAGGCCCTCGGCGACCAGGCGGAGGACGTCCATCTCCCGCTCGGTGAGCCGGGGGGCCGGGAGCTGCTGGCGCTCGTCGGCCCGCTTGCTCATCGCGGCGAACTCGGAGAGGAGCTTGGAGGCCATGGACGGCGAGATGCGGGACTGCCCGGCCCACACCGAGCGGATCGCGTCGGCGACCTCCTCGATGGAGATCTCCTTCAGCAGGTAGCCCGACGCGCCGGCCTTGATGGCCTCGTACAGGTCGGTCTCCTCGTCCGAGATGGTGAGCATGAGGATCTTGGCGTGGGGCAGGAGGTCCCGGATCTGCTCGGTGGCCTCGATGCCCGACCGCTTGGGCATGCGCACGTCCATGAGGACCACGTCGGGCATGAGGTCCTGGGCCTGGGTGACGGCCTCCGCCCCGTCGGCGGCCTCCCCCACGACCTCGATGTCGTCCTCCTGCTCGAGGACCATCTGCAGGCCCCGGCGGAACAGGGCATGGTCGTCCACGATCAGGACCCGAAGGGCCTGGCTGTCGTCGGGCGCCTTCGCCGATCTCTTCGACACTGGTCTCCCCCGTCTCGTCACCGGGACGGAACGAGCCGGGTCATTCGGCGGTTCCGGCTCCTTCCGGGCTGATACGCGGCGATTTTAGTCGATTACCGCCCCCGAGTATCCGGTTTCGCCTCTTCCCTCTGGCGTCACGGACCTGGCGCTCCAGCCGTTCCACGAGCAGGTCGAGGGCCACCTCGACGTCCGGGCCCTCCGCGTGGGCCCGGAACGTCCTGCGGGGCATCTCCATGTGGGCATCGATCCTCTTGGTCCCGTTGAGTCGGGGGTTCCGCTCCGAGCTGAGGGTCACCTCCACGCGGACCACCCCGGGAGCGAGCCTTTCGAGCTTGGCGAGCTTGTGCGAGGCGGTTCGCCGGACGGGGTCGGTGACCCGCACGCCCCGGCCCTTCAGGATGAGGTCCATGCCTCCTCCTCTCGCGTCGGTGCTGCCGTCGGTGCTGCCGTCGATCCCTCCGTCGGTGCGGTACCGATCATCGAACCGTACGGGATGCCCGGGGCAGGTGTCGAACGGCCCTGTCCCCGGGGGACGGACGGGCGTGGCGCGATCCGGAGGAGGAGGGCGGCTCCCGCCCGGCTGACCTGATCTTTGACCCCACACTCGCCTGCTGAGGGGATCACCGCCGGTCTCCCGGCGGCTTAGCACCTTCTCCCGGCCGGCGAGCCGGCCGGGGCAGGACTTACATCTAAGCCGCACCATGCTCAGCGACCAAGGGTCGCCTTACGTGGGTCGTTTCGCCTGCGACTGGCATCGACTACCGGGGGGTGTCCCCGGGCAACCACAGACCCAGGCGGGAGCCGACCCGATCATAGCAGCGGGCCGGCAGGGGCCCGCGCGGGGCCCGGGCCGCGGTGACGAGCCCCACCCGCGAGACCCCGGCCCGGCGGAGGGCTCCGGCGCAGGCCGCGGCGGTGGTCCCCGTGGTCAGCACGTCGTCCACCAGGAGGACCCGGGCCGGCGGGGACCGGCCCCGTCCGATCGCCGGCCGGAACGCCTCGGCCATGGCCCGCCGGCGCTCCTCCGCCCCCCGCCGGGCCTGGGGCGGCGTGTCCCGGACCCGGCGGAGGAGCCGGGCGGCCGGGACCCCCAGCCGCTCCCCCACCGCCAGGGCCAGGGCCCTGGCC
>JACQTL010000154.1 GCA_016210805.1 Actinomycetota bacterium
AGCTTCGTGAAAATCCCGCCCTTGGTCTCGACGCCGAGCGTGAGCGGCGTCACGTCGAGGAGGAGGATGTCCTTCACGTCGCCCTTCAGGACGCCGGCCTGGATCGCCGCGCCGACGGCCACGACCTCGTCGGGGTTCACGCCCTTGTGGGGGTCCTTGCCGCCGGTGAGCTTCTTCACCAGCTCCTGGATCATGGGCATCCGCGTCGAGCCGCCCACCAGGATCACGTGGTCGATCGAGGACGGGTCCTTGCCCCAGTCCTTGACGGCCTGCCGGAACGGGCCGGCGCACGCCTGCACGAGGTCCTCGGTCATCCGCTCGAACTCCGAGCGGGTGAGCTTCATCTCGAGGTGCAGCGGGCCCTCGGGGGTCGCGGTGACGAAGGGGAGGTTGATCGTGGTCTCCGAGACCTGGGAGAGCTCGATCTTGGCCTTCTCGGCCGCCTCCTTGAGGCGCTGGAGGGCCATCCTGTCCTTCGACAGGTCGACGCCGTGGGCGTTCTTGAACTCCCTGATCATCCAGTCGATGACCCTCTGGTCCCAGTCGTCGCCGCCCAGGCTGGTGTTCCCGGAGGTCGACTTGACCTCGAACACGCCCTCGCCGATCTCGAGCAGCGAGACGTCGAACGTGCCCCCGCCCAGGTCGAAGACGAGGATCGTCTGGTCCGAGGCGCCCTTGTCCAGCCCGTAGGCCAGGGACGCGGCCGTGGGCTCGTTGATGATGCGGAGCACCTCGAGCCCGGCGATCTGCCCCGCCTCCTTGGTGGCCTGGCGCTGGGCGTCGTCGAAGTAGGCCGGCACCGTGATCACGGCCTGGGTCACCTTGTCGCCGAGGTACGCCTCCGCGTCGCGCTTCAGCTTGGCCAGGATCTGCGCCGAGATCTCCTGGGGCGTCCACTTCTTCGCGTCGACGTCGATCGTCCAGTCCTTGCGGCCCATCTGCCGCTTGATCGAGCGGACCGTCCGGTCGGGGTTCGTGATGGCCTGGCGCTTGGCCACCTCACCCACGAGGATCTCCCCGCCCTTGGAGTACCCGACCACCGAGGGGGTGATGCGGTGCCCCTCGGCGTTGGGGATCACCGTGGGCTCCCCGCCCTCCAGGACGGCCACGACCGAGTTGGTCGTGCCCAGGTCGATTCCCACCGCTCGTGGCATGATGCTCCTCCCGCTCGCGTCCTTCAGTCGAGCACAAGAATAGAAGTTGAGTGCGATTATGACAAGTTCTAGCCCAGGACGTGCAGCGCCGCGCGGGCGGTGGCGGTCCCGGCCACGGCCAGGCCGGCGACCAGGAGGATGCGACCGTAAAGGACCAGCGACCGGACGGCCCCGGGCGTCAGGCGGCCGCGGAACGAGGCCGCGGCGAGGGCCGCGGCGGCCACGAGGAGGCCCGCGCCGCCGAGGAGGCAGAGGAAGGCGAGGCCCAGGGCCACCGGGACGAGGACGGCGAGCGGACGGCTGCGCCGGATCGCCGGCTCCATCCGTTCGGCCAGCGGCACCAGGAGCCACCCGAACAGGAAGGGCAGCGCCAGGAACATCGCCACGGCGAGCCAGGCCGGGCGGAGGATCACGAAGTCGACGTTCCCCGGGTCCACCAGGAAGCGTCCGCCGAGCGCGGTGAGGACGAGTCCGAGGAGGACGCCCTGCCGCCATCCGGACTCGAGGAGGAGCGGCCGGAGCACGAGGTACGCGATCCCGCCGAGGAGCCCGACGCCCGTCCCGGCGAAGAGCAGGAAGACGGTCCCGCCCACGGTCACCTCCCCCACCGTGGCCCCGGCCTCGGTCAGGAAGCCCGAGCGGTCGGGCGAGGTCAGCGCGAGGACCCGCATGGCCAGCCGGGACCCCACCCCGCCGGCAAGGAAGCCGGCGATGGCGCCCGGCGCCATCCCCACGGCCAGCCCCCGTCCCGCGTCGAGGACCAGCCGGAGCACCCGGCTCCCCGACTCGCCCCGCGCCTCGACGGCCGCGTTCACGGACCGGAGTGTGAGCCGCCGGGGCGGTCCCGGGAAGGGCGCTGGTACCACGCCCGCCCCCCGTGGAGGCACCCGACACCCGGCAACCTACCTGCCGGTAGGTCGTTTGCCGCCCATCGGGCCCGCCCCTAGACTCACGCCCGATATGCCCCTCGCCGTCGAGCTACCGTTCGGGCTCTCGATCGGGGCCGTGATCCTCGGGGCGCTCCTCGTGATCGTGGGTGGCGCCTTCACGCAGAGGGCCTGGCTGCTTTACCGCCTGGTCCGACTGGGACAGCCGGTCAAGCGCTTCGACGACCTCCCCAGGCGGCTGGAGAAGGAGGCCACGGTGGTCTTCGGCCAGCGGAAGCTCCTCCAGCGGCCTGGGCCGGGGCTGATGCACGCCTTCATCTTCTGGGGCTTCCTCGTCCTGCTCACGACGATCGTCGAGGTGTTCGGCGAGATCGTGAGCGACGGGTTCACGAT
>JACQTL010000146.1 GCA_016210805.1 Actinomycetota bacterium
AGCTCGAGGTCCGGCGAGACCGTGCGTCTGGCCAGGTTGCAGGCGATGTTCGGGAGCCCGACCCCCACGAAGCAGACCCGCTCGCCCTCCAACAGCCTGGCGGAGGCGGCGATCATCATCTCCGCCGGGGTCCACGGCTGCTCGCCGGGACCACTAGTCTGAGCCAGACTAGTCATACCGGCCGTAGTTCACCCGGCCCGACCAGGCGTCGCCGGGCTCGAGCTCGCGCCACCTATCCTCGCCGAGCTTCTCCACGTAGTCGGCGTGGGACGACAGGTCGTACACCCACTCCCTCAGCCAGCCTTCGAGGGTCTCCGGGTCCCGGGCCAGCGTGTCCCACTCCAGGTAGAAGCGGTTGTCGCGGTCGTAGTAGCCCTGCGCGTAGCTCGGGTGGCACGCCCTGGGCTCTACCACCACCGCGTCGACGATGAGCCCTGGGATCACCGTGCGGTTGGGGTCCGCCCGGACGACGTCCTGTTCCACCAGCTCCTCGCAGACCACGATGACCCGCTCGGCGGCGAACGCCGCCTCCTTCTGGCATCCCAGGAGGCCCCAGATCTGGGCGTCGCCGTTCGCGTCGGCCCGCTGCGCGTGGACGATGGCCACGTCGGGGTGCAGGGGCGGCACGGCGTAGAGCCTGTCGCTGGGGTCGTAGGGGCTCTCGATCTCCACGATCCTGGGGTTGGCCACCGGGAGGTCGGACCCGGCGTAGCTCCGGATCGGGAAGAACGGGAGCCTCGACGCCCCGGCCACGTACCGGCAGACCATCCCGAAGTGCGAGTACTCCTCGACCTCGAGGGGCGCCGGCTCGGCCCGCTCGATCCGCCGGCGGATCGCGTGGAGCGACCCGACCCCCGGGTTCCCCAGCCAGGAGAACACGAGCCTGGACGCCACGCCGGCCCCCACCATCTGGTCGTAGATCACGTCGGGGGTCAGCCGGCACAGGGTCAGGTCGCGCCTGCCCTGCCGGATGATCTCGTGGCCGGCGGCGAAGCAGATCAGGTGGGTGAACCCCTCGATGGCCACGGTGTCGCCGTCGCGGACCAGCTCGGCCACCGCGTCGCGCATCGTGGCGACCTTGCCGGCTCCCCCCACGGACACCGGCCCCTACGGCCCGGCGGGCGACTCGCCGGACGGCAGCTCCGCGCCGTGCTCCACCGAGGCGGCCACCTCCGCGACCGCCGCCTCGAGCACCCCGAGCGCGGTCTCGGCCTGGTCGGGCCGGAGCACCAGGGGGGGCGAGAGCCGCATCGCGCTGTCCCCCGCGGTCAGCGTGAGGAGCCCCCGCCGGAAGCAGGCCTGCTCCACGGCGTCGGCGGTCTCGTGGTCGGAGAGCTCCACGCCGATCATGAGCCCCACGCCCCGGACGTCCTCGATCAGCCCGCCGAACCGCCCCTGGATCCCCCGGAGGCCCTCCATGAGCTGCGCGCCGACCCGGGCGGCGTTCTCCATCAGGCCTCCCTCGATCAGACGGGTGGTGGCCAGGGCGGCCGCGCAGGACAGGGGGTTGCCCCCGAACGTCGAGCCGTGGGCTCCGGCCGTCCACGTCATCAGGTCCTCGCGGGCCACCATGGCCCCGAGGGGGAGGCCACTGGCGATGCCCTTGCCGGCCAGGAGGACGTCGGGCTCCACCTCCCAGTGCTGGATCGCCCACATCTTCCCGGTGCGGCCCATCCCGCTCTGGACCTCGTCGGCGACCAGCACGATCCCGTGCCTGTCGCACAGGTCCCGGAGGCCCCCCAGCCAGCCGGGGGGCGGCACGACGTAGCCGCCCTCCCCCTGGATCGGCTCGACCACGATGGCCGCCACCTCCTCGGGCCTGACCAGGCGGCGGAAGATCACGTCGGTGAGGTAGTCGAGGTCGAGGGGCTTCTCGTCGGGCCGGTTCGGGCTGAACGAGTTCGCGTAGGGGGCGTGCAGCACGCCGGGGAGGAGCGGCCCGAACCCCGCCCGGTACAGGGACTTCGAGGCGGTGAGCGAGAGGCTCCCCAGGGACCGGCCGTGGAACGAGCCCAGGAACGCGATCACGTGCTGGCGCCCGGTGTGGTGGCGGGCCAGCTTGATGGCCGCCTCCACCGCCTCGGTCCCCGAGTTCGTGAGGAAGGCGCGGGTCCGGCCCTCCATCGGCGAGATCCGGTCCAGGACCTCGCACACCTCGGCGTAGATGGGCAGGTAGAAGTCGGTGCCCGAGTAGTGCAGGAGCCGCTCGGCCTGCTCCCGGATCGCCGCGACCACCCGGGGATGGGAGTGGCCGGTGGAGGCCACCGCGATGCCGGCGTTCATGTCCAGGAACCGGTTCCCGTCCACGTCCTCGATCACCGAGCCGGCTCCCCGGGCCGGGACCAGCGGGTAGGCGCGGGGCAGCGAGGGGCTGGTCACCCGGGCGTCGCGCTCGATGTGCTCCCGGGCCCGGGGCCCGGGGACCTCGGTGACCAGCAGGGGGGCCGGCCCCGAGGCGAGCTCCTCGTGGCCGGCCGGCTCGGTCCCGGTCACTCCTCGATCACCGTCTGCGACTGCTCGCGCATGTACTGCTGCACGTAGTAGTCCCCCCCGCCGGCCTTCCCGGTCGTCCCGGAGCCCTTCCACCCGCCGAACGGCTGGTAGCCCGGCCACGCCCCGGTGGTCGCCCCAGCCCGGCGGTTCACGTAGACGACGCCGGCGTGGATCCCGTCGAGGAACCGCTGGACCTCCGCGTCGTCCTCGCTGAAGAACCCGGCGGTGAGCCCGTACTCGGTCCGGTTGGCCAGCTCGATGCCCTCCTCCATGGAGTCCACCGGGCCGACCGCCACGAACGGCACGAACAGCTCCTCCTTCCAGATCCACGAGTCCCGCGGGACCTCGGCCACCGTGGGGCGCACGAAGTTCCCCCTGGCCAGGTCGCCGTCCTCGACCTTCTCCCCGCCGGTGACGATCCGGCCGCTCGCCCTGGCCTCCTCGGCCGCCCGGAGGTAGGTCTGCACGGCGTCCTCGTTGATCACCGGGCCCAGCCAGTTCTCCCGCTTCAGGGGGTCGCCCACGGCGATCTGCTCGGCCCGGGCCCGCAGCCTCTCCACGAACTCGTCGTAGATCTCGCGCTGCACGTACACGCGCGAGGCGGCCGAGCACTTCTGCCCGCCGAACCCGAACGCCGAGCGGGCCACGCCCTCCACGGCCTTGTCCAGGTCCGCCCTGGCCGAGACGACCACGGGGTTCTTGCCGCCCATCTCGCAGATGGCCGGCTTGGGGAAGTCCCTGGCGAAGTTCTTGTAGATCCCCATCCCGACCTCGTAGGAGCCGGTGAAAGTGAGCCCGTCCACGTCGGGGTTCTCCTGGATCTCCTGGCCGACCTCGCTCCCCCGGCCGGTGATCGTGTGGAAGGCCCCAGCCGGCACGCCGCCGTCGCGGAGGGCCTCGTAGAGCTTCACCCCCATGGCCGCCCCGGCGTTCGAGGGCTTGAGGACCACGCAGTTCCCGGTGACCAGGGCCGCGCCCACCGGCCCGCCGGCCAGGGCGAACGGGAAGTTGAACGGGCTGATCACGCCCCACACTCCGTAGGGCTTGAGCACGTCGCGGTTCCGCTCGCTCTCCGAGAGGCTGCTCATCGGCTTCGAGAACCCCTCGTTGCGCTCCATCGAGTCGCAGTAGTACTCGATCAGCTCGGCGGTCTCCTGGACGTCGCCCAGGGCCTCCAGGCGGTTCTTGCCGACCTCGACGGCCATCAGGGCGGCGAGCTCGAAGACGCGCTCGGAGATGACCTCGGCGGCCCGGCGCATGATGGCCACACGCTCCTGCCAGGGCATCCCCGACCACTCGGGGAAGAACGCCCTCGCGGCGGCCACGGCGTCCTTGACGTCCTGCCGGGTGCCCTGGGCGAACTCGCCCACCACCAGGTCCCGATCGATCGGCGAGCGCTCCACGTGGGTGTCCCCGCCCCATCGCTCCTCGCCGTTCACGAAGAACGGGTGCTTCTGGCCGAGCCACTCGCGGCGGACCTTCTCCACCGCGCGCTCGTAGTGCTCGTTGAGCTCCGGGTCGTCGGCCGACATCGTCGCGTAGGTGATGCGGAACCCCGTGGCAGCCATGGCCTCTCAGCCCCCCAAGTGGTCGGTGGTCTCCGGTTCCCCTAATCGTAGCCGCCCCGTGGCCGAGCCAGCAGACCCACGCGGCGCGACCCCCGGCCGGCCGAGGGTCGAGTTGGACGACCTTCCGAGGTTTTCCACATCGCCGGGTGTACCATCGCGCTCCCTGTGAAGCTCGTGACCTACGACCGGCGGGGGGCCCGGCGTCTGGGAGCGATCGTCGAGGACCGGGTGGTCGACCTGCCCGACCTCGTCGGTCATCCTGCCTACCCCACCACGATGGAGGCGCTGATCGCCCACAACGGCGGCTCGGTGCTCGAGGCCGCCGAGGCGACGCTCTCCCGGGACGAGTGGCGGGCCTTCGTGGTGGAGCCCGAGCCGGTGCTGCTGGCCCCGGTGCTCCCGGCCTCGATCCGCGACTTCGAGTCGTTCCTGGACCGCCGGCCGGGGACCGTCCCACCGTACGTCAAGATCGACCACCGGAGCGTGCTGGGCCCGGACCAGGAGCTCCCCTGGCCGAGCATCACCCGCGAGCTCGACCTGGAGGCCGAGGTGGTCTGCGTGATCGGCCGGTGGGGCCGGGACCTCGACCCCGACCGGGCCGAGAAGCTCATCTTCGGGTACACGCTGATGAACGACTGGACGGCCCGCGACGTCGAGCGGCGCGAGCTGGAGGGCGGGCTCGGCCCGGCCAAGGCCAAGGACTTCGCCACCTCGCTCGGGCCCTGCATCGTCACGGCCGACGAGATCGACCCCCGCTCGCTCGAGGTGGAGGTCCGGGTGGACGGCGAGCGATGGGGGACGGGGAAGGCGAAGGCGGCCCGGTGGACCTTCCCCGAGCTCGTGGCCCACGTGTCCCAGGGCGAGGAGGTCCTCCCCGGCGACGTCTACGGCCTGGGCGCGTTCCCCCGGCTCACCGGCGCCGACCGCGGCACGGCGCTGGAGCCCGGCTCCGTCGTGGAGATCGACGGCGGCCCTCTCGGCGTCCTCCGCAACCCCGTCGGCCCTCGCCCGTAGCCGGAACCGGCCGAGCCCGCTTCCTCACCGGCAGCGCGCGTGGTGGAGTATGGGGTCGTGGCCAGGGACGAGTCGGGGATCGGCAGCGAGTCTCTACGGAAGCTGCTCGAGCGGTACAACGAGCACCCGGATGAGCGGCAACAGGTGCTGGCCGAGATCGACCGGCGGTTCACCAGGCGGCTGTCGATCATGGTCGTGGACGCGTGGGGGTTCTCGCGGACGGTGCAGGAGATGGGGATCGTGCACTTCCTGGCCATGCTGGAGCGGCTCGAGCGGGTGATCGCGCCGGCGGTCGAGGAGGAGGGCGGCCGGATCCTCCGCCGGGAGGCCGACAACGTGTTCGCCGTGTTCCCCGACCCGGCCTCGGCCCTCCGGACCGCCCGGCGCGTGCTGGAGGATCTCGTCGCGGTGAACGAGGCCCTCCCCCGGGACGAGGAGATGGCCGTCTCGATCGGGATCGGCTACGGGGACGTCCTGGTGGTGGCCGAGGACGACGTGTTCGGCGACCAGATGAACATGGCCTCGAAGCTGGGCGAGGACCTGGCCGAGCGGGACGAGATCCTCCTCACCGACGAGGCCCACGCGGCGCTCCCCGAGGGGGACCGCGACGGGTTCGAGCGGCTCGAGTACGCGATCTCGGGACTGTCCCTCACCGCGCACCGGCTCGCCGCCGGGGGTTGATCCTCCCGCCGGGGGCCGTCAGCTCCCCAGCTCGACCGGGACCACGTTCAGCGTCACCACCCGGCCCCGGCGGTGGACGGCCACGGGGACCCTCCGGCCCACGGCGTCGCCGTCCATCAGGCGCTGGAGGTCGTCCATCCCGTTCACGGGCTCGGAGTCGACCTCGAGGATGATGTCCTCCGACCGGAGTCCGGCCCGGTCTGCCGGGCTCCCCCGCATCACCTCGACCACCTCGATGGCGTGCTCCCGGCCGGTGTCGGCGGCGATCCTGGGCGGCAGCGGCCGGGGGCCGCCGGCGATCCCCAGGTAGGCCCGCCTGACCCTCCCCTCGGCCATCAGGGCGGCCACGATCCGCCGGGTGGCCGCGTTGATCGGCACGGCCAGCCCGATCCCCTGCCCCACGCCGGCCCCGGCCACCGCGGTGCTGATCCCCACCACCCGGCCCCGCCCGTCGACCAGCGCGCCCCCGGAGTTCCCGGGGTGCAGGGCCGCGTCGGTCTGGATCACGTTCTCGATCATCCGGCTGACGGAGCCGGCCCGGGTGGGGAACGATCGGCCCAGGGCGCTGACCACGCCCGCGGTCACGGACCCGGCGAAGCCGAGGGGGTTCCCGATGGCCACCACGAGCTGTCCGACCCGGAGGGTCGAGGCGTCGCCCAGCTCGGCGGGGGTGAGGTCGGCGTCCGAGGCCCGGAGCACGGCGAGGTCGGAGAGCGGATCGGTCCCCACGACCTCGACGAAGGCCTCCCGGCCGTCCACGAACGAGGCCGTCCCCCGGTCGGTGCCGTCCACGACGTGGGCCGAGGTCAGGAGGAACCCGTCGGGGGTGATCACCACCCCGGAGCCGCCCCCGTCCACCCGTCCCCCGTAGGGGACGGGGCGGGTCACCCGCAGGTTGGCCACCGACGGGGCCAGCTGCTCGGCGACGCGGGTCACCACGCGCGAGTAGGCGTCGAGGGCCTCGTCGTCGCTCGGCCCCCGGCCATCCGCGCCGGGGGGCTCCCGATCGCCCAGAACGCCCCCGGTGAAGTCGGTGAACCGGATCTCCGCCATCCCTGGACCGAGGCTAGCACCGGTCCGGCGGAAGGCGGGGACGGGGTCAGGCCGCCAGGCGCCTGCCCTCGGTCTCGGTGACCCCGGTCTCGGGCCGGCGGGTTGGGTGGGACCGGCCGTCCAGGAGCCCGAGCAACGCGCCGAGCACCACGGCAACGCCGAGCGCGCCGCCCAGCGCGGCCCACAGGCCGGGGACGTCCAGCAGGGGCAGCGAGAAGCTCGGAACCATGCGGGCACCTCCTCGCTCGATCGTGTCAGGAGGTCTTCCCGGGCAGGGACTAGCCCAAACTAACTAGCCCACGTCACCAGGATGGCGCTACCCCTCAGTCGATCAGCCCGAGGGACCTGGCCCAGCTGGTCGAGTAGCCCTCCACCTCCACGCCGGCC
Organism: Actinomycetota bacterium; assembly: GCA_016210805.1. Lineage (GTDB taxonomy): Bacteria > Actinomycetota > UBA4738 > UBA4738 > JACQTL01. The sequence continues at coordinate 7,197 of JACQTL010000146.1, forward strand.
AGGGCGTCGTCGCGGAGGAAGGGCCGGTCGGACTCGACCATGATCGCGTACTCGTCGGCGAACTCCTTGGTCTTCGAGGCCTCGATGGCGGGGGCCTGGGGCCCGTGGTGGAGGCCCTGGGGGTGGTGGGTTATGTAGGCCTCCCCGATCCCCGCCCGGGAGAAGAACTGGCCGCGGTGGTAGAAGAGCACCTCGTCCTTGTCGATGTTCGAGTGGAAGAACGGGACCCGGAGGGCCGTGGGGTCGCCGGTCTCGGTGGGCCGGGGCGCGAAGGTCCCGATCTCGAACCCGTCGGCCACGAACGTGGCGTGCACCGACGGCGGGAGGTGGTAGCGGGGCGAGACCACCGGGCGGAAGTCCTCCACGTTCAGGCGGATCGGGCAGAGGTCGCCCTGCCACCCCACCACGTCCAGTGGGTGGAACGGGTAGACGAGCGTGGTGAGCTCGCCGTCCCGCTTCACCTTCACGGCGAACTCGCCCTCCTCGTCGTGCGGCTCGGGCTCCGGCGTCTCCAGCACGCCCGGGTCGAACAGCGCGTGGCGGCCCAGGATCCCCTTGTCGGGGATCGCGTACTCGCCGCGGGCCTCGATCACGTACAGGAACGTGTCGCCCTCGTCGGGGACGACCCGGTGCGTGGTCCCCTTGGGGAGCACCAGGAAGTCGCCGGCCCGGTAGCGGAGGGGGCCGTAGTCGGTCTCCAGCAGCCCGGCCCCCTGGTGGACGAAGTAGCAGACGTCCCCGTCGGCGTCGCGGAGGAAATGGGGCATCGGCTCGCTCCGCCGGGAGACGTACACGGCGACGTCCTCGTTCCACAGGATGCGCTGCCAGCCGGCCTCGGCGTCGGCCATGTCGGGCGGCTTGAGGCCGTTCAGGTCGAAGGCCTTGGGCTGGAGGGGGCCCTCGATGCGGACCCACGCGGTGGGATGGTGGGTCCGGTACAGGTGCGAGGCCCGGCCGTTGAAGGCCTCCCGGCCGTGCTCCTCCTCGAACGTGCCCTCGGGCAGGCCGACGTGGGCCTGCCGGGTCACCCGGCCCTTCGACAGCGGGAACATCCCGAGATCACCCCTCCCCGGGTCGGCTACTTCTTCTTGGCGGCCTTGCGCGCCGCGGCCCGCTCGGCGGCCTGGCGCCGCTCGCGTTCCTTCTTCCTCCGCTCGCGGTCGTGGGCCCAGCGGACCTTCGGCCGGTCTCCTCTACCCATCCAGGTCCTCCTCGTCGGGGTCGTGTCCCATGGCCAGCTCGGCGCTCCGGTGCCGGGCCGCGTCGATCGCGTTCAGGAACGCCGCCCGGACGCCGGCCTCCTCCAGACGGCGGATCGCGGCGATCGTGGTCCCGCCCGGCGAGGTGACCATCTCCCTGAGCTCCACGGGGTGCTTGCCCGTGTCCCTGAGCATCTTGGCGGAACCGAGCATCGTCTGGACGATCAGCTCCGTGGCCACGTCGCGGGAGAGCCCGAGCAGGATGCAGGCGTCGATCATGGCCTCGGCCAGCAGGAAGAAGTAGGCCGGGCCGCTGCCCGAGGTGGCCGTCACCGCGTCGAGGTGCTGCTCGGAGAGGCGGATCACCCGACCGACCGAGCCGAGCAGTTCCTCGGCCACGGCGAGGTGCTTGTCCTCGGCCATCCGGCCGGCCGCGACCACCGACATCGCCTCGTCCACCAGCACCGGCACGTTCGACATCACCCGGACGACCGGCACGTTCGCCGCGGTCCGCCGCTCGATGAACGACGTCCTGATCCCCGCGGCGAACGAGATGACCAGCTGCTCCTCGCGGACGTGCTCGGAGATCTGCCCGAGGAGGGCCTCCATGTCCTGGGGCTTCACGGTGAGGACCAGGACGTCGGCCCACCGGACCGCCTCGGGGTTCGACAGGGTGGCCGTCACCCCCTGGGTCCGGGAGAGCTCCTCGGCCCGCTCCTCGCGCCGGGCGGTGATCATGAGCTCGTCGGGCTTGCGGCCCCCGGAGCGGATCAGCCCCGAGACCAGCGCCTCGCCCATCTTCCCGCCGCCCAGGAACGCGACCTTGCGACCGGTCATGTCTTCCCACCACCTCCCCGCACCAGCTGCGAAGCGAAGAACCACATGTTCGCAGGTCGCTCGGCCAGTCGCCGGGTCAGGTACGGGTACCACTGGTTCCCGTACGGGATGTATGTGCGGATCGGGTAGCCCTCCCGAGCCAGCCCGACCTGGAGGTCCCGCCTGATGCCGTAGAGCATCTGGAACTCGACCTTGGCCCACGGGTAGCCCGTCCGGTGGAGGTGCCGGCGGGCCCCATCGATCAGCCGGGGATCGTGGGTGGCCACGTGGACCGGATGGTCCCGGGCGACCAGGGTGGCCAGCAGGTGGGCGAACGCCCGGTCCACCTCGCCCCGCGACGTGTGGGCCACCGACTCCGGCTCGAGGTACGCCCCCTTGACCAGCCGGACGGGGGTCCCCTCCGGGAGGGCGAACACGTCCTGGGCCGTTCGCCGGAGCATCGACTGGAACGCCACACCGACGTTCTCGTGCCGGGCCCTGAGGTCGCCGAGGATCCGCAGGGTCCGGTCCACGTACTCCGAGGCCTCCATGTCGATCATGACCAGGGTCGTGCGGGCCGCCTCCAGGACGCGCTCGGTGTTCTCCAGGCAGAACCCGTAGGACTGGTCCAGGCCGAGCTGGGTGAGCTTCACGGAGATGTTGCAGTCGAGCTCCTCGGCCTCGTGGATCCGCTTCAGGGCCCGGATGTAGGCGTCGGCGGCGTCGGCGCACATCGCTTCGGAGTCCGCGTTCTCGCCGAGATGGTCGAGCATCGAGGCGATCCCCCGCCGGTCGAGCTCCCGGGCCGCCCGGAGGGCGTCGTCCAGAGACTCCCCCGCCACGAACCGGCCGGCCACCCGCCGCCCGATCGCGCTGTCCGCGGCCAGCCGGCGGAACGAGCGGCGCTCGGTGAGCCAGATCACCGGAGCGCGGAGGACGCTCACCGACGGCCCCTCGACCGGCTCATGGGCCGAGTATAGGGGGCGGCCCTCCCGGGCCCTCGACCCGACCGGACCGAGGGGAGGCGCGGTTGGGGAGAACGTTGAAAGGGCCCGAGGAACCTCTGGCTCGCAACCAGCCGGAGCCGGTTGCCACCTCGGGTCCCTCGGGCCCTGGTGCTCCGAGTAACGAACGGGCCTCGAGGGCGTCCTCCCCTCGGTCGCCGGCGGACCTTGCGATCCGCCAGGCGTCCCTTGGGGAGGTCCGGTCCGGTCCGCCCGGCGGGGGTCTCGCGACCACCGCCCGACTCGCCGGGGCCGAGAGGCCGGGGAACCGATGTCGCCACCGGAACCGCCGGGTCTCCCGGTCCGGATCACCACCGATCGGCCTTGCGACCGGCCGGCGAATCTCCGTCGGTCCTCCCGGACCGCCTGCGAAGGGCCTTGCGGTCCTCCGTGGCCTGTCCGTTCGGTGCCTCTGAGCCGCTATCGCTGCTCGGAGCGAGGCGAAATGTATCCGCGGCCCGGGGGGCGGTCAAGACCGCGAACTCGCAGGTCAGAGGGCATATCCGCAGGTCAGGACCCATGAAAGGAGAGTGACAATTGTCGAACTGACCGGCCCCGCGGCGGGCTCACTAGTCCGTTACGGACTAGCTTCCATCCTGCTCGCGCCCCCTGCGCATCACGCCTTCCCACTCCGCGGCCCACGGGGGCGGCCGGTCGAGGCCGGGTCCTCCCTGGCGGACCTGCTCGGCCAGCGAGGTCGCGTAGCCCGCCTTCATGTACGGCACGTACGTCTCGTCCACCAGCGTCACCAGCGTCCCGAAGAGGAGGTCGAGGGAGCCGTCGGTCACGCTGTCCAGGGGGACCTCGGCGACCAGGCCGGCGTCGCCCTCGTCGTTCACGGTGAACTTCCACAGGTAGGCCCGGGCGTTGCGCTGGAGGAGCAGCCGGTAGACCTCGGCGTGGCCCTCCTCCGGGGCCCGCATGAAGAAGCACTCCGCCCTGAGCGAGCGAGCCCCCAGGTTCACCGAGCAGGCCACGCTCTCCTTCCAGTAGGAGGGCACCAGGACGTCCCAGGCCCCCTCGGCCCGGCCGATGACCCGGAGGAACCCCTCCCGCTCGACCAGGAAGGCCTCGATCGTCCGGGCCGGGTCGGAGCGGGCGCCGGAGCCGGGACCGGGGCCGAGGCTCACCTCTCCCCTCGCTCCGAGGCCTCCCACCGCTCCCGGGCCCCGGCGAACTCCTGGCGGTTCACCGAGAGGATCGCGTGGTCCACCCACCGGCCGTCCTTGAACGACCGCTCGCGCAGGGTGGCCTCCCGGACGAACCCGCACCGCTCGTAGACGGCGAGGACCCGGTCGTTCTCGGCCAGGGCGGACAGCTCCACCTGGTGGGGGTCCAGCCGGTCGAACGCGTGCGAGAGCAGGGCCATCACGGCATCCCGAGCGTAGCCCTTCCCCCGGAATGACGGCTCGCCGATGTACATGTGGAGGTCCTCCTCCTCCACCGGACGGAGTTCGACCAGCCTGCCCCGGATCACGACGGCCCGGACGTCACGTCGCCCCGCCCCGGGCCATAGGTCCCGCGACCCCCGTCCCCAAGAGCTCCCGGTACACCGCGAGGACCTCCCGCGCCGTCGCGTCCCAGGAGTATCGCAGGGCGTGGACCACGGCCCGCTCCCCCATCCGCCGGGCCTCCGTGGGGTCGCGGAGGATGGCCAGGACCCGGTCCGCGTAGTCGGCGGGATCGTGCCCGGGGACCAGGAACCCGGTGACGCCGTCCCCGACCACGAAGCGGAGCCCGCCGGTGTCGGCCGCGATGACGGGCGTGCCGCAGGCCTGGGCCTCCAGAGCCACCAGGCCGAAGGACTCCGTGCGGGACGGCATCAGGACGGCCTCCGCGGCGGAGTAGAGGTCGGCCAGGCGCCCCTGGGGCTGCGGCGGGAGGAGGATCACGCGGTCGGCCACGCCCTCGCGCTCGGCCAGGGCGGTGAGTCGGGCCACGACGCCGGCCCGGTCGGCCCCGCTGGGTCCGCCCACCACGACCATCGTGACGTCTCGCGTCGCTTCCGGATCGCGGGCGATCGCCGCGGCCAGGGCCCCGATCGCCACGTCGGGCCCCTTGTGGGGCTGAAGCCGGCCCACGAACAGGAGCAGACGGCCTTCGGGCAGGCCGAGCCTGACCCTGGCGTCCTCCCGACGCCGGGGGAAGAACAGGGCGTGGTCGACGCCCGGGGCCACGACCCGGATGCGGGCCGGGTCCGCATCGTAGAGGCGGACGAGCTCCGCGGCCTCGCCGGGCGTCGGCGCGAGTATCCGGTCGGCCCCGGCGATCACGGCCTCCTCCCCGGCCAGCCGGTTGGGCGGCTCGGGCCCCTCGCCGCCGGCCAGGGCGCCGTTCTTCACCTTCCCGAGGGAGTGGAACGAGGCCACCAGGGGGACGCCCCAGATCACCTAGGTGCTCTGCCCCACCCACCCCGACAGCCAGTAGTGGCTGTGGACGACGTCGTACCCGGCCCCCTCGTGCCGCTCCCGCTCGAGGACGCCGCCCAGGAACGCCGGGAGCAGCCGGGGGAGGTCCTCCTTGGCCACGGGGGCGCACGGCCCCGCGTTCACCTGGATCACCCGCGTGCGGGGGGCCACCTCCTCCACGTCGGGGACACCCCGGCCGGCGCACCTGGTGAACACGTCCACGGAGACCCCCTGGGCGGCGAGCCGCTCGGCCACCTCGCGGACGTAGACGTTCATCCCGCCGGAGTCGCCACCGCCCGGCTGGTCCATCGGGGAGGTGTGCAGCGACAGCACGGCCACCCGGGCCCTGGCCTCCGGCCGATCGGCGCTCGTCATCGTCCTCCTCGGGAACATGGGGGTCGCGCGCTTCCCATCGATGGTACGCACTCCCCGGGTTTGGACACTCCGCGGGGCCGGCCGCCGGACGGGAACGGGAACGGGAACGGGCCCACCTGATCGGTGGGCCCGTCTCCGCGGGTGGTCGCTATGCGCTTGGTCGCTTCAGCTGACCTTCTTGGCGGCGGACTTGCCGACCTCGACGTTCGCGCCCAGCGCCTTGCGAACGCTGGTCGCGGCGGCCTTGATCTGCGTCCGCGCCACCTTGGTCTGCTCGCCGGCCCGCTTGGCCGGAGCCGACTTCGCCATGCTCCGGGCCAGCTTGCGGCCCCGGACGGCCAGGCTGCTGTAGGTCTTGGCGGCCCGGTCGGCCCGCTTGGACCAGTAAGCGCGGAACCCGCTGGGGGTCGCGTAGTCACGCATCCAGTCGGCCGCGCCCCTGGCCTTCTCCAGGGCCAGCTGGCCGGCACCGAGGCCCGCGTACAGCGCCCCGCGCGCCTTGTTCTCGGTCTGCTTGGTGGTCACCATCTGTCACACCTCCTCTCGGGTCCCATCGGTCATTCGGGTTGGGGACGGGAGGACGGAGGGGAGCCGGGTGAGGGCTTCTTCAGCCTGCATCTCCGCCCTCCCGCCCGCTTGCCACCGGAGCGGAGCGGCCCCTCGCGGTCGCCCGAGGGCGCCCCGCGGCCGCCGTGCCGGTCCGGCCGCCTCGCGGCGCGGAACCGTCGCTCCGGACTCCTCTTGCCCCGCCCCGGGCCACGGTCCTTCGACCGGCCCGGCGGCGGGCTGTCTCCTCCCGGAAGCTCTCGTACACCTGGAGGAGGACCTGCTTCTGTCGCTCGGTGAGCCCGCGGTCGCCGATCACCGCCGTGTGGACGTCGCCCTTGCCCTCCTCCTCGAGGATCCCGGCCTTCACGTAGAGGGTCTGGGAAGAGATGCGCAGGCCCTTGGCGATGGCCTGGAGGATCTCGGCGCTCGGCCGGCGGAGCCCCCTCTCGATCTGGGAGAGGTAGGGCTTCGAGACGCCGGCGAGCTCGGAGAGTCTGTGGAGCGAAATCTTCGCCCCCTGGCGCTGCTTCCGGATGAACTCACCTAGCTGACGCTGTACCTTCATCGCCCCGACAGGTTAGCACACGCGGATAACACTTGCAAACGCCATATGCCGCGGCGGTTAGCAGCTGCAAACGCGCGACGGAGCGGTCAGGGCCGGTGAAGCTGCAGCGTCGGGACGAGCTCTCCGACCGGTTCGCCGGCACCGAGGACCGGGGGGCGGGCGGATGGCTGCAGCGCGTCGAGCTGTTCGTCGGTGAGGAGCCCGAGATCGGCCAGCGTCCGGATGCCCGCGGGGCCGGCCGCTCGGTAGCCGCCGTCGTGCACCTTCACCGCGATCCCCACGCCCTCGCGCACCGACGCCAGGCAGAACAGGCCCTCGGCCCCGCCCTTGGCCACCACGTCGCCCGTCTCGGCCATGATCGCCGTGTCCACCCGGCCCCGCCCGGCCACCATGTACGGCTCGGCCAGCATGGCCCGGACGGCGCGCTCGGCGTGCGGCCGGAGCCCCTTGGGCAGCCCCTCGGGCCGGACGAGCCGGGCGAACAGGAGCGTCATCCTCGACAGGGGCATCCCGAACACCGGCACCCCGCACCCGTCCACCCCGACGGCCACCTCGCCGAGTCCGGTGGCCGCCAGCACGGCCTCGTGGACCAGACGCTGGAGCGGGTGGTCGGGATCCATGTAGCCCTCCGGGTCCCATCCCGCCCGGACGCAGGCCAGGAGCATCCCTGCGTGCTTGCCCGAGCAATCCGACCACGTCCTGCTTCGCTTCCCCGCTCGGGCCATGGCCTCGGGGTCCAGGGGCCAGCCGGGGGTGCACCGCAGGGCCGTCGCGTCCAGGCCGGCCCGGGCCAGGATCCGGCCCACGGCCTCCAGGTGGACGGGCTCCGCGTTGTGGGACCCGCACATCACGGCCACCTCGGCATCGGTGAGCTCGTCTCCGCCGCCGGCCGCTGACAGCGACACGGCCGCCTGGAGGGGCTTCATCGAGGACCGGGAGAACAGCATGCGCTCCGGGTCGCCCGTCCAGGCCAGGAGCCTCCCGGTGGCGTCCACCACGGCGACGTGCCCGAGGTGCACCGACTCCTCGACCCCGGACCGCATCACGCGCACGAGCGGCTCGGCGGTCACGAGGCGGGGCTCAGGGCGTGCCGACCGTGGAGGGATCCTCCCGGTACCGGCGCTTCAGCTCGTCCTGGAGGCGGTCGAGGACGACGATGACCTTGGCCCGGACGGCGGAGACCTCGCGCTCCTCGGCGCGGAGGTTCTCCAGGGCGCCGTCGAGGTCGTCGTCGGTGAGGGTCCCCGGGTTGGAGATCGCCGCGTCCGCGACCAGGCGCTCGACCCGTCTGCGGGCCATGGCCACCTCCTCGTCGGCGCCGCCCATCCGGATGGCCTCCCCCCGCCCGGGGCCGGGCCGGCGGTCGGCCAGGATCCCCGGGAGCCGGCCCACCATCGCTCCGGCCTCCGAGGCCTCCTCCCCGGACCGGCGCCGGTCGGCCTCGGCCTGAAGGATGTCGGCGCGCCCCTGGACCATGCGGCGGAGCAGCGAGAGGTACTCCCGCTCGGCCATGCACTCGTCGCGGCGGAAGCGGAGCTCGTCGAGGTCGACGTCGCCCAGGGACTCGCTGAAGCCAGGCCTCAGGATCCGGTCGATCCGTCGCTTCCCGTTCCCGCTCGTCTCAGCCACAGCGACCTCCGCCGCCCGATAGTACCCGCCCGGTCCCCCGGGACGGAGGCCAGCCGAGCCCTCAGCAGACCTCGAGGAGGAACGGGTACGGGTTCACCGGCCCCCGGTTCCCCGGGTGGTACTCGAAATGGAGGTGGTTGACCTCGCCGGCGTTCCCGGTGCTGCCCACGTGGCCGATGATCGTCCCGGCCGAGACGTGCCCGGAGGTCGGCCCGAACGACGACAGGTGGGCGTAGTACGTGAAGTCTCCGTTGTCCGCGGTCACGTACGCGGAGAGGCCTCCGAGGGTGTTCTCCCCGTAACGCACCGATCCGGTCTGCGCGGCGACGACCGGGGTCCCGAACGCGGCGAGCAGGTCCGTCCCCTGGTGGGTCCTGCCCCCGGACCGCGGGGCGCCCCACGAGTCCACGAAGGAGTTGGGGCCGGCCACCGGGCAGGTCTGGAGCCCGGCGCCGGCCGGACGAACCGCGATGTTCAGGAGCTTCTGCCGGCGCTCCTCGGCCTTCTCCTTGCGGAGCCGTTCGGTGAGCGTGTCCACGAGGTCCTCGATCTCGGCGAACTTCTCGGCGATCACGGTCTCCCGGGCCTCGAGATCGTCCACGATCTCGGCCTGGCGGCGGGACAGGTCGGCCAGGGCGGCCCGCTCGCGGGCCAGGCGCTCCCGGTTCACCTGCGCCCTGATGACCAGCGACGCGTCGTCGGCCTGCACGGCGTCCAGGAACTCCACGCGGTCGGAGAAGTCGGTGAACGAGACCGACGAAAGCAGCATGTGGATGGTGCCGGCCGGGCCCGTGGTGTAGGCCTCCCGGGCCCTGGCCGCGAGCGTGTCGGAGATGGCCTGGATCCGCCGCTCGACCCGGGCGATCGAGGCCCGGGTCTCCTCGATCGCCGCCCGGGTGGCCTGGTAGTCGTCGTAGGCCGCCTGGATCTCGGCGGCCACCACGTCCAGCTCCTTCTGCACGGCGGCCAGGCGCTGCCTTGCCCCGGCCACCTTCTCCTCCGTCCCGGCCAGGACGGGGGAGGCCAGGAGGAGCAGCCCCGCGACGAGCGCCGCGGCCGGCCGCGCCGCCGCCTTCACCAAGCGTCTCGCGGTCGTGGGGCCTCCTCGGTTCGGTCCGGGTCAAGGCGGGCGGGGAAGGGCGGAGCTCGTTCCGCGTCCGCCTGAGTCGGCATGGGAGGCTAGCAGAGCCCCTCCGGCCCCCACAAACGCGACCGGGCCGGTCAGAGCATGCGGACGTGCGCCGTCGCCGGCGCGGCCACGGCCAGGAGCACGAGGGCCGGGGCCCTCGCCACCAGGGCGACCGCGGCGGCGGCGAGCCCCACCACCCGGGCGTCCACGGCCAGGTGGTCGCCGGCCCCGAACGCCTGCGTGACCACGAGGGCGGCCAGCAGGGCCGGGGCCAGGAGGCCTACCACGGCCAGGAGCCGGGGGGGCAGGGCCCGCCCGCCGAGCAGCGCCGGCCCCAGGCCCTTGAGGGCCACCGTGGCCACGCCGGCCAGGCCGACCACGACCCACGCCTCGCCGCCGCTCATCCGACCCCGCTCATCCGACGCCCGCCCCCCGCGCGCCGGAGCCACCGGCCTCGTCGGTGGGCCCGGTCGCCCTCGCGGACCGGCCGGCCAGGCCGAGGAGACACGCCGCCGCGGCGCTCACGATCGGGACCCCCGGAGGGGCCACGGGGACGAGGGCCAGGGCGGTGGCTGCGCCCAGCGCCGCGGCGAGCACCGGGCGGCGCCCGGTGAGCTGCGGGCGGAGCAGCACCAGGAAGAGAGCCGGGAAGGCCGCGTCCAGGCCCAGCCGTTCGGGGTCGCCGATCAGGTCCCCGGCCAGGGCTCCGGCCGCCGTGCCGGCCACCCAGGTGCCGTAGAGGATCACCCCGGCGCCCACCAGGACGTCCACGTCGAACCGCCCCCCGCCCCGGCTGGAGACGGCCCAGGACTCGTCCACCACGAGCTGGGCCCGGAGGAGCCTCGAGCCGAACCCCCCGGTCATCCAGGGGGCCACGGATACGCCGATCGGCACGTACCGGGCGTTGAGGAGCACGGCGGACAGCACCGCGGCGGCCACCCCGCCGGCCGCGTCCAGCACCGAGACCGCGGCGAACTGCGCCGACCCGGCGAATGTCGTCGCGGACATGACGATCGGGGCGATCGGCCCCAGGCCGGCGGAGCGGGCCAGGACCCCGAACGAGATGCCGAAGCCCAGCACGGCGACGGCGAGGGGGGCCACGGCCCGGGCCCCGCCGCGCATCCCTTCGGGCGGGGGGCGGCTCCCCCGTCGTGTCGGATCCAAGCTCTCCTCCCGGAACTACGGCGTCGGCCCGCGAGCCCCCGCGGACCGGACCCTCAGGACGTGTACGAGCAGTTCTCGCAGCGGAACCGGCCGGTGGGGCCGGGCGCGCTGTGGCCGCCGCACCGCGGGCACCGCCGGCACGGGGCCCCCGTGGACACGCAGGGGATCGCGTCCGTCGTGGTCCCGGGCTCGTCCCACGTGGTGGCCCCCTCGGCCGGTCGGGGGAGCTGGATCGACAGGAGGTACATCGGCTGGGGGCCGGACAGGAACCCGTGCGGGTGGGCCTCGGCCCGCCCGACCACCATCCCCGGGGACAGGGGGAGGGGCCGCTCCGCGCTGAACCTGGCCTCGCCGGACCCGCCCAGGACCATCACCCACTCCTCGGAGTCGGGATGCGTGTGCGCGTAGGCGATCTGCTCCGGGCCGAACGCCTGGAGCGAGAGGTAGTACTCGCTTCCCGACGAGATCGGCACCCGCCGGAACCCGGACGGGCACAGGTCGACCAGGTCGCCCGGCGCCGCCTGGAAGATCCCCAGGTTGTCGAGGACCTCGGCCAGGTCCCCGATCGCGTGCGGCTTCACGGGGGGGATTGAACCCGGGAACGCGACCCCGCGCAACGGCTCACTCCTCCCCCTCCGGTCGCTCGATCTCCTGGCGCAGGGCCCGGAGCCACAGTTCGTGCTGGCGATCCTTCGGCCGACCGCTGGCTCTCTTCATCCGGATGAGGTCGTCGACCGAGGCGACCCTGACCCGGACCCCGTCGACCTCGAACGTCTCCGCCCCCCCGTCGAGGTCCTCGAAACCGCGGGTCCCCGACGGTGTCCCCAGGATGTCAAGCGCGCCGCCGCGCGTGGAGAAGGTGAAGTGATCACCCATCTCCAGCGACCTGGCGTCGACCTGGAACGGGACCTCCTCCGGCACCCGCGGACCGCGGAGCCGGGCCTGCAACTCGTGCAGGGCATCCGCCAGTCGCTCCAGGTTCTTCCGGTCCCTCGCGTAGCAGATGTCCAGGTCCCCCGTGACCACAGGGGACCCCAGGAGGCTCCCGGCGTATCCGCCTATCACCACGAAGCGGACCTCGTGGGCCACCAGCGTCCGGAGCGCGAGGAGAGGGTCGAACTCCGGCTCGCTCACGCCGGCTTGGCTCTGGTCCTGAACGCCTCGACCCGCCTCCAGTCGAGGACGGCCCGACGGCCTCGTTCGGCAGGCGACCTCGCGAGGTTCTCCCGGATCAGCGACCTGTCGAGGTCGTGCTCCCCGGGCGCGTCCACTGCCTCGAGCTCCATACCACAGGCTCGCACGAGGCGGGCAAGGGTTTCGAGCTTGGGGGAGATCTGCCCTCGTTCGATCCGGGAGATGGTGGACTGGGGGATCCCGGCCCTGCGGGAGAGCTCCCGCTGGGTGAAGCCGGCCCGTCGACGAGCTCCGAAGAGGATCCGAGCGGCGTCCACGCCGCCATGATAGCGCGCGCGCTATCAAAGCCCGTAGGAGCGGCCGACGATCTCCTTCATGATCTCGGTGGTCCCGCCGCCGATCGGGCCCAGGCGGGCGTCGCGCCAGGCCCGCTGCACGGGGAACTCCATCATGTAGCCGTAGCCCCCGTGGACCTGGAGGGCCTCGTCGGCCACCCGCCAGGCCAGCTCGTTCGTGAGCCACTTGGCCATCGAGACCTCCCGGGTGGCGTCCTCGCCGGCCACGTGGAGCCGGAGGGCGTGGTAGGTGAGCGAGCGGGCCGCCTCGATCTCGGTGGCCAGGTCGGCGAACCGGTGCCGCCACACCTGGAACCGGGCCACCGGCCTCCCGAAGGCCTCCCGCTGCCGCGCGTAGGCCATGGCCCCCTCCAGGGTCCGCTCGGCGGCGACCACCGCGCCCAGGGCCATGACCAGCCGCTCCCACTGGAAGTTGGCCATGATCTGGACGAACCCCCGTCCCTCCTCTCCCAGCCGGTTGCCGTCGGGGACCCGCACGCCCTCCAGGGCGAGCTCGGCGGTGTGGGAGGTGCGCCAGCCCACGGTGTCGATCCGCCGGGCGGAGAACCCGGCCGTGCCGCTCTCCACCACGAACTGGGTGAGGGCCCGGTGGGGGTCCTCGGCGTCCGGGTCGGTCCTGGCGGCCACCACGACGAAGTCGGCGATGGACCCGTTCGTGATGAACGTCTTGGTGCCGTCGAGCACCCAGCCCTCCCCGTCCCGGACGGCACGGGTGGATATCCCGGCCACGTCCGACCCCGCTCCCGGCTCGGTCACGGCCAGGGCCCCTATCGCGTCCCCGGCCACCGCCGGGGCGAGCCACCGGCGGCGCTGCTCGTCGGTGCCGAACCGGTACACGTAGTAGGGCCCCAGGTCCTTGTGGGCGCCGAGGGCGGCGGCCACCCCGCCGGAGCCGCACCGCGAGAGCTCCTCGGTGATCACCGCGTCGGCCACGAGGTCCGGCCCGGTGCCACCCCAGGCCTCCTCGACCTTCGCCCCGAACAGCCCCACCTGCCCGGCCTCCGCGAACACCTCCCGGACGGGGAACCCTCCCGCCCGTTCCCAGTCCTCCGCGTGGGGCAGGAGGGCCCGCTCCACGAAGTCCCGGACGCCCGCCCGGAGCTCGTCGTGCTCGTCGGTGAACAGCCCGTACCGGGGAAGGTCGAGCAGGCGCTGCCGGCCGTCAGGGCGCGAAGGGCTGTCCACCCTCCACCCCCATCAGCTTCGACACGACCTCCCGCATGATCTCGTCGGTCCCTCCGCCGATCCGCAGGAGCCGCGTGTCGCGCCAGGCCCGCTCCACCCAGAACTCGGTCGTGTAGCCGTACCCCCCGTGGATCTGGAGACACTCGTTGATCACGTCGCAGACCACGATGCCCCCGTAGAGCTTGGCCATCGAGATCTCCTTCACCGGGTACTCGCCGCGTTCCCACTTCATCGCGACGTCGTAGACGAGCTGCCGGGCCGCCTCGAGCTTCGTGGCCATCTCCGCGAACCGGTGCCTCTGGACCTGGAACGAGCCGATCGGCCGCCCGAACGCCCGGCGCTCCTTCGCGTACGCGAGGGTCCGGTCGAAGGCCAGCCACGCCCCGGCCACCGAGCCCGCCACGCCGATCAGGCGCTCCCCCTGGAGCTCCCACATGATCTGGTAGAAGCCCTTGCCCTCCGTTCCCAGCAGCGCCCCCTCCGGCACCCGCACGTCGTCCAGGACGAGCTCCGCGGTGTCGGACGAGCGCATGCCGAGCTTGTCGAGCTTCCGCGAGACCTGGAACCCCGGCGTGTCGGTGTCCACCAGGAACAGGGAGAACCCGTCGTAGCCGGCCACGACGTCGGTCCGGGCCACCAGGAGGCAGAAGTCGGCCCGGACCCCGTTCGTGATGAACATCTTCCGTCCGTCGATCACCCACTCGTCGCCGTCGCGAACCGCCGTGGTCCGGATCGACGCCACGTCCGAGCCCGCCCCCGGCTCCGTGATCCCCAGGCAGGCGATCTTCTCGCCTCGGATCGCCGGGACCAGGTACTTCGCC